>NZ_JBHVCT010000004.1:77555-163260 GCF_042803195.1 Streptomyces sp. NPDC057428 | reverse complement strand
GGTCACCGCCGGGGAGGCGTCCGGCGCTCACCCCCCGTCCGTGCCGCTCGCTGAGCCGCGGGGCCCGGCCCGACGCCCTGGTGTGCTTCAACGACCAGCTGGCACTGGGTGCCTTGCGCGCGCTGCACGAACACGGTGTGCGCGTGCCCGAGGAGGTCGCCGTGATCGGCTTCGACGACGTGGAGGGCGGCCGCTTCAGCGTGCCGACGCTCAGCACGGTGGCGCCCGACAAGGCAGCCGTGGCGAGAACCGCCGTCCAGCTGCTCCAGCGCCGCATCGACGCGGCCCCCGCGGGTCACCGTCGTGCCGGTGTTGAACGGGGTGGTGGGGATTCCGGCGTCCGCGCAGGCCTCCAGCAGGGCCGCGCCGCAGGGAGGGCCCGCAGGATCGCACGCGGTGCGTTCCGGCTCGGGTGGTGCGACTCCTCGCCCAGCGACGACGCCGTGTCGAATCCGTACATCACGTAGGCCGACGCGAGTGACGCCGTGAGGAACGCGCCGAAGTAGCCGAGGGTCCGTCCCTCGCCGAGCCCGTACGTGTCCGTCAGGACGCTGCTGGGGCCGCGGGTGATGTGCGCGGCCAGGAAGATGATCAGGGCGACGGCGGCGATCAGCTCGATGAACACACCGGCTGAGTTGATCCGCGCCATCAGCTTGACCCCGAAGGCGTTGATCAGGGTGGAGAAGAGAATCAGCACCGTGCCCAGGAGCACCGCGTTCTCCGCCGCGTCGTTCTTGCCGCTGCCGTCGCCGACGAACTGGAACCAGTCGTCGATCTGCGGAAGCGTGATCTGGTAGGCGAGGGCCACTGCGGAGAGCGAGACCATGGTGGCGGTCATCATCATCCACCCGCCGAGCCAGCCGATGTGCGGACCGCCCATGCTCTTGGCCCAGTTGTAGATGGAGCCGGCCACGGGGTAGCGGGCCGCGAGTTCGCAGAAGCACAGGGCCACCATCAGCTGGCCGGCGAACACCATGGGCCACGACCACCAGTAGGCCGGGCCGCCGAAACTCACGCCGAAGTAGAACAGCTGGAAGGTGCCGGTCAGGATCGAGATGTAGCTGATGCCCGCGGCGAACGTGTGGAAGTTGCCCAGGGTGCGCTTGAGTTCGGGCTTGTAACCGAGTTCGGCGAGTGAGTCGTCGTCGTGCGTGCCGTCGGCCCGGGTGCCAGGGGGAGGCGTGCCCTTCGGTTCGGGGTCCGTCGGGCCGGACGGCCTCATTCGAACCACCTCTGCGGACGGACTGCGGTGTTGCGCCAGATGTGCTTGGCCTCCTGGTACTCCGCGAGCCCGGCTGGGCCCAGCTCACGGCCCACGCCCGACTGCTTCATACCGCCCCATTCGGCCTGCGGTACGTACGGGTGGAAGTCGTTGATCCACACGGTTCCGGCGCGCAGACCGGAGGCCACCCGGTGGGCGCGCTCGCCGTCCTGCGTCCAGACGGCCCCTGCCAGCCCGTAGACGGTGTCGTTGGCCAGCACGACGGCCTCGGCCTCCTCCCGGAAACGCTCGACGGTGAGGACGGGGCCGAAGGACTCGTCCCGTACGACGGACATGTCCGGGGTGCACTCGTCGAGGACGGTCGGCAGGTAGTAGAAGCCGCGCTGGAGCGCCGGGTCGTCGGGGCGGGCGCCCCCGCAGCGCAGCACCGCGCCCTCCGCGAGACCGGCGGCCACGTAGGTCTCCACCTTGTCGCGGTGGGCGGCCGAGATCAGCGGCCCGCTGCGGGACCGCTCGTCGAAGGGGCCGCCGAGCCGGATGTCGCGGGCGCGGCGTACGAGTTCGTCGACGAAGTCGTCGTGGAGCGCGTCCTGCACGAGGAGCCGGGCACCTGCCGAGCAGACCTGTCCGGCGTGCAGGAAGACAGCCATCAGCGCGTAGTCGACCGCGGTGTCGAACTCGGCGTCCGCGAAGACGATGTTGGGGTTCTTGCCGCCCATCTCCAGCGCGATCTTCTTCACGGTGGGTGCGGCCGCCGCCATGACGAGCCGTCCGGTGGCCAGGCCGCCGGTGAAGGAGACCATGTCGACCCGCGGGTCCGAGGTCAGGGGCTGGCCCACGGCGGCTCCGGCCCCGAGCACGAGATTCGCGGCCCCGGGCGGCAGTCCGGCCTCGGTGAGCGCCTTCATCAGAAGGATCGCGGTGTGCGGCGTCAGCTCGCTGGGCTTGAGGACGAAGGTGTTGCCCGCCGCGAGCGCGGGGGCGACCTTCCAGGCCGTCTGCAGAAGCGGATAGTTCCACGGCGTGATCAGTGAGCACACGCCGACGGGTTCGTGCACCACGCGGCTGTCGATACCGGGATCGCCCGTGTCCACGACGCGGTCGGCGCCGCCGGCGGCAGCGAGGTTCCCGAAGTAGCGGAAGCAGTTCGCGATGTCGTCCATGTCGTACTCGCTCTCCACGAGCCGCTTCCCCGTGTCGAGGGTCTCGGCTCTGGCGAACGCGTCCTTGTCCCGTTCCAGCAGGTCGGCCACGCGCAGCAGCAGCCGGCCGCGCTCCGCGGCCGGTGTGCGCGGCCAGGGCCCGTCGTCGAACGCCTCGCGCGCCGCGGCCACCGCCGCGGCAGCGTCCCGGGGTCCCGCGGCGGAGGCCGGCCCTGCCCGGTCCGCCGGCCTCTACGCCCCCTCGGCCCTCGTCCTCTCGGTCGGCAAGGGCGACGCCGATCCGGTCACCG
The DNA here is from genome assembly GCF_042803195.1 of Streptomyces sp. NPDC057428. Classification (NCBI taxonomy): domain Bacteria; kingdom Bacillati; phylum Actinomycetota; class Actinomycetes; order Kitasatosporales; family Streptomycetaceae; genus Streptomyces; species Streptomyces sp. NPDC057428. Next base: position 160,585 of record NZ_JBHVCT010000004.1, on the reverse strand, counting down.
TCCAGCGGGCGGTCACGTTGAGCTGTGCGCCGCGCGCCGGCGGCACGCACCCCGCGCCCGGCGCCGCCTGTTCCGAGCTGCGCTCGGTCGACGGCGAGTTCGCACAGCTGACCAGGCCCCAGTCGCAGGGCAACTGCACGCGCCAGTGGGACCCCCTCGTCCTCAGCGCGACCGGAGTGTGGCAGGGCCGCAACGTCTCCTGGTCCGCAACCTTCGGCAACGAGTGCGAGATGCGGGCAAGCCTGGCCGAGGGCTCGGTCTTCGCGTTCTGACCGGGCGCTTCCGACCCTCCGGGCCCGGCCTCGCGGCCCGTGACGCAGGGGCCGGCGCGGCCGGACTCGCAGCGGCCTCCGTCCGCGAGTCCGGCGACGACCACCGGCACCAGCCGGACCGGATGGCCGCGCGGCCGCCGCAGGGCGAGGTGAAGTCGCCCCGGGACGACGCCGTCCCGGGGCGGTTCAACAACTGCCCCGACGAGGCCTCGGCGCCGGATCGGCTCCCCGTAGCGGTCACCCGCACACCCGTCACTCTAACTATGGTGTCCCACCACATACGCCTCTGACCAGCGCCTTCCTACGGTGTGGCGACACGGAAACGTCCCCGCCAACTGTCCGGAAGTGGTATCCATGGCCGCCCCAGCAACCGCTCCCCCAGCGCCGTCCAACCTCCGCCGCGTCGTCGCCGCGAGCCTCGTCGGCACCACGGTGGAGTGGTATGACTTCTTCCTCTACGGATCGGCCGCCGCGCTGGTCTTCAACAAACTGTTCTTCCCCGGGTCCGACCCGCTCGTCGGCACCCTTCTCTCCTTCCTCACCTACGCGGTGGGCTTCGCCGCCCGTCCGATCGGCGCCCTGGTCTTCGGGCACTACGGAGACCGGCTGGGGCGCAAGAAGCTCCTGGTGCTGAGCCTGCTGATGATGGGCGGCGCGACCTTCGCCATCGGGCTCCTGCCGACCCACGCCACTATCGGTTCCGCCGCACCCGTCCTGCTGACCGTCCTGCGCCTCGTGCAGGGCTTCGCCCTCGGCGGCGAGTGGGGCGGCGCGGTGCTGCTCGTCTCGGAGCACGGCGACGCGAAGCGACGGGGTTTCTGGGCGTCGTGGCCCCAGACGGGCGCCCCCGCCGGGCAGTTGCTCGCGACCGGCGTGCTCTCCGCCCTCACCGCCCTCATGTCCGAGTCGGCGTTCGAGACCTGGGGCTGGCGCATCCCGTTCCTGCTCTCGGGGGTGCTGGTGGTACTCGGTCTGTGGATTCGTCTCTCTGTCGATGAGTCACCTGTCTTCAAGGCGGCCCTGGTCCAGGCCGAGCAGCGCAAGGCCGCTGCTGAGCCCGCCGAGAAGATGCCCCTCGTGGCCGTGCTGCGGCATCACTGGCGCGATGTGCTCATCGCGATGGGCGCGCGGATGGCCGAGAACATCAGCTACTACGTGATCACCGCGTTCATCCTGGTGTACGCGACGACAGCCGTGGACCTCAGCAAGCAGACGGCACTCAACGCCGTACTCGTCGCCTCCGCCGTGCACTTCGCCGTGATCCCGCTGTGGGGTGCGCTGTCCGACCGGATCGGGCGCAGGCCGGTCTACCTGATCGGTGCCATCGGTGTGGCGCTGTGGATGTTCCCGTTCTTCGCGCTGATCGACAGCCGGAGCTTCGGGAGTCTGCTGCTCGCCGTCACGGTGGGCCTGATCTTCCACGGCGCGATGTACGCACCGCAGGCGGCCTTCTTCGCGGAGATGTTCGCGACCCGGATGCGCTATTCCGGCGCGTCGATCGGGGCCCAGTTCTCGTCCGTCGCCGCGGGGGCTCCCGCCCCGCTCATCGCCACCGCCCTGCTCGTCGACTTCGGTACGTCGACTCCGATCTCCCTCTACGTCATCGCCGCCGCGCTGATCACGGTGCTGGCGATCGTCTGCGCCAAGGAGACCAGGAGCCGGGACCTCGCCGACATCGAGCCCGGGGCCGGCGAGCCGGTCCGGGACGCCGCGGAACTGCCCGCCGACGCCCGCACCGTCTGACCCCCTCCTCGCAGGGCGGCGCGAGCCGTTACGCCGGGGCGCCCCGGCGCCCCGGCGTAACCCGTCGGACTCAGGTGCCGGGCCGGGGCCCGCCCTCCCTCGGAGTCAGCACCCGGTCCACGCCGGTGAGTTCGAGGAGATGCCCCAGTTCCCTGCCGACGCCCGCGAGCAGCAGTGACGTGCCCGCGGCCCGGGCCCTGCGGTGGGCGAGGACCAGTTCGGTGATGCCTACGGAGTCGCAGAAACCGAGCCGCGACATGTCGAGGACGAGCGGCACCCCCGCACGCGGGGGGATCTCCCCGACCGCCCTGCGGAAGCGGTCGGCGGTGAGGTGGTCGAGTGCTCCCGTCAGCCGCAGGACGACGGCGCCGGGACTGCCGTGGTCCACCGTGAGCACCAGTGCGTGCTCAGGCATCGCTGTCGCTCCGGGACGTGCGGATGCCACGGGTACGGGGGGCGCCGGACGGGATGCGCCGGCCGTCAGAGAAGCCGGGCCGCCAGCAGCGCGATGTCATCGGTCTTTCCCTTTCCGAAGGTGTCGAGCAGGACGTCACACAGCTCCTCGAGTTCCCGTGGCGCGCCCCGGAGCGTCTCGCTCAGGGCCTCCATGCTGTCGTCGAGGTCCTCGCCGGGGATCTCGATGAGCCCGTCCGTCAGCAGCAGGAGTGTGGAGCCTTCCGGCACGTCGTGGCAGGTGGCGGGCGGGTGCGGCAACTGGAGGCCGAGCAGCGGGCCGTGCTCCGTGAGATAGCACGTGGAGCCGTCGGTGCGCCTCAGCAGCGGAGGTATGTGCCCCGCGTTGGCGACGTGGATCCGCCGTCCGCCCGGCTCGACCAGGACGAGGCAGACGGTGACGGTGATGGAAGGGCGCAGCCGCACCAGGAGTGCGTCCAGCCGCTCCAGCAGGGTCCGGGATCGTGTCCCTCGATGGCGTAGGCGCGCAGCGCGTGGCGTACCTCCCCCATGATCATGGCCGCCTGGAGGGAGTGCCCGGCGACATCACCGATGGCCAGCAGCAGGCCGTCGGGCGTCTGTATGGCCTCGTAGAAGTCGCCGCCGATCTCGGTGTGGTCGGCCGCCGGCTCGTACCGTACGGCCATGTCCACGCCGCTCACCTCGGGAAGCCGGTCGGGCAGGAACGTCCGCTGGAGGGTGAGAACGAGGGCGTGCTCCTCGCTCTGGCTGCGGAGAGCCTCCAGGGCCAGCGCGCAGGCCTGCGCCAGCTGCGACAGGAGTTCGCCGTCGTCGGCGCCCCCGAGCGTCGCGGCGTCCACGGCGAGCGCGACCGGCGGGCGGCCCTGCTTCGTCCGGGCGAGTATCAGCCCGACTCCGCCGGGGAACACATCGGCCCGGCCGGACGGGTCCCGTGCGATCAGTGATGTCCACTGCTCGCCCGACAGCAGCACCGTGTCCGTCCCCGTCCCGTCCCCGAGCGCCGTCTCGCACAGGAGGTCCAGGACGCGCAGGTCCGCCTGCCAAACGGACACGGCGGGCCGCTCAGGGAGCCGACCCGTCACGCCCGTTCCGGACCCGCTTCGCGGGGCCGCGGCGAGGTGGAGGGCGCGGTTGTCGGGACTCAGCCCGAATCCACCGGCTTGATGCCTGTGGATAGCTTCTCCGGAAACGAGGAAGTGCCCTGTGGCCTGCGATGATGGAAGTTCTTCACGCTTCCAGCACGCACGACCACGAGGGCACTTCCGAGATGCAATCTTCCCATGCCGCGGCGAGGGTCTCCGCTCTTACGGCAGCGGCTGTCGGTTCCTGGGTACGCCGGCCGGCCGGACGCGCGGCCCAGGCGTCCCCGCACACCACCTCGCCGGTGATGGGCCGGGTGAGTCCTGCGACGACCGGCTCGCCCAGCGCGGCAGTGCGCCGGGCGGCGTCCTTCGTCCAGAACCGGGCGGACAACGCGGTGCCCCGCCCCGGCAGTGAATGCACGTCAAAGGTGTCGGCCAGGCGTGCGATCGCCCCCAGGCCGATCCCCAGAGTGCCCGTCGAGGACGTACCGTCCACGAGGCACCGGGCGACGTCCGGCATGCCGGGACCCTCGTCCGTGGTGACGATCTCGAGGCCGGCGTCCTGTTCCGTCCGTACTATCCGCAGAAGCAGCGCACCGTCGACGGCGTGCTTGCGCACATTGGTGGCGGCTTCGCTCACCGCGAGGGACACCTCCGCACAGCGCTGCTCGTCGAATCCGAGGCGCCTGGCGAGCGCCGCCGCGGCTCCCCGGGTCGACGCGGGGAGCGATTCGTCGTCACGGAACCAGGCGACGTCCTCGGATTCCAGCAGGGGCAGGGTCAGCGGGCCCATTTGGTCACCGCTACCTGCGTGCCCCGGCCGACCTCGGTGTCGAGCGCGAAGTCGTCCACCAGGCGCCGCGCTCCGCTGAGTCCCAGGCCGAGACCGCCCCCCGACGTCCAGCCGTCGGTCAGGGCCAGGTCCAGATCGGGGATGCCGGGGCCCTGGTCCTCGAAGACGGCCGTGACACCCACCCGGCTGTCCCGACGGACGAGTCCGGTGCGCATGACGCCGCCGCCTCCGTAGACCAGGGTGTTGCGCGCGAGTTCGCTCGCCGCGGTGACCAGCTTCGTCTGGTCGACCAGCGAGAGTCTGCACCGCTGGGCGAGCGTGCGCACCAGTTGACGTGCGCGTACGACGTCGTCGTTCGACGCGATGGTGATCGTCTCGTGATCGGCGTCCGGGACGGGCCGGGGCCCGCTCATGGCTTAGCCGGAGGACGGCTGTCAGGTCGGGCCAGCATGTCGAGCCCCTTTTCCAGCGTCAGAGCCGTGCGTACGCCGCCGAGCGAGAGTCCCAGCTCGACGAGCGTGATGGCGACGGCGGGGCGCATCCCGACCACGACGGTCTCGGCGTCCAGCATGTGGGAGATGGCGGCCGTCGTGGCGAGCATGCGCCCGACGAACGAGTCGACGATCTCCACCGCGGTGATGTCGATGACCACGCCGTTCGCCCCCGTGGCCACGATCCGTGCCGCGAGGTCGTCCTGCAGATCGAGGACGGTCTGGTCCTCGAGGTCGACCTGGATGGAGACCAGCAGGACGTCGCCGATCTTCAGCACGGGAACTCGCTCGGTCACGCCATTCCTCCGGCCCGGCCGAGTTCGACGCTCTCGCGGCGCAGTGCGTGCTTGAGGGCGTCGGCGAGCGTCGCCTTGGTGACGATGTCGCCGAACTGGATACCCAGCGCCACGATCGTCTGGGCGATCTGGGGACGAATGCCCGAGATCGTACACTCGGCGCCCATCAGCCGGGCTGCGACCACGGTCTTGAGCAGGTGCTGGGCGACCTCGGTGTCGACGGCGGGGACGCCGGTGATGTCGATGATCGCCTGATCCGAACCGGTGTCCACGAGGGTCTGGAGGAGTTTCTCCATCACGACCTGTGTACGCGCCGAGTCGAGGGTGCCCACCAGGGGGACGGCGACGACGCCCTCCCACAGCTTCACCACCGGGGTGGACAGTTCCATCAGCTGCTCGGACTGGGCGCTGATGATCTCCTCACGCGTCCTCGCGTACACCTCGAGCGTGTACAGCCCGAGCGCGTCCATGAGACGGCTCAACCGGAGGTAGGCGTGGATGTCCTCGGCCGGCGTCTGGGCCGTCGGTTCGAGGATCTCCTTGCAGGCGAGCACGCTGATCGCGGTCTCGGTCGGCGAGAAGCCCTGCCGCGCACGGTTCCGCGACAGTTCACCGAGGAGAGCGCGGACCTCGGCGAACTTCTCGCCCTGCCAGTCGAATCCGCCCTCCCTGAGGCGTCCACCAGCGCCGAGTACAGTTCGCGCAGCTCACGCTCCAGCTCCGCCAGAGAGATGCGCCCGCGCAGGGTCTGCGAAACGGTCTGCACCCACGCGGCACCGAGCGACTCCCGCTGCTCCGTGAGCAGCACCACCAGGCGGGTCGATATCTCTTGCTCTGCCACCGAAGTGACCCCTTCTCTCGTACCCGTCATCACAATTCCCGCGCAGCGTATGCCATCACTCGGGCACCCCAGGCGACATGCCGCTCAGGGCGATGGTCACCGTTCCCACACACTGTCCGGCAGGGGCTTCCGTCCGCCGGAGGAATGACCGTCTGCACCAGGGAGCGCGGGCCGACCAGGCCGTCATCGAGCGGGCGGTCGGCCCGGTCGCGAAACCAGCGGCAGTCCGGCCCGTACGACGGCCGTGGTCCATCACAACTCATCGAGCGCGAACCCGGCGCACAGGAGGACCAGGCCGAGGAGGAGTACGAGCGCGAGAGGAAGCATGAGCACCGCGTGCCCCTTCACAGGTACTTCACACCCGCACGCGCGGGACTTTCACGGAGACGACGCTCACACTGTCGAGGGCGGCCCGCGCACGGGAATCCGACCGGTCGGGCCCCGCGGTGTCCGCTCGGCTCAATTCCACAGGCCCGTCAGGTTTGGGGTGGGGGTTTCCGGGTGAGACTGCCCCACGGTCGCACGAGGGCGCTTGGGCTCCTGACGGCAACACGGGAAGCGGTCGTCCCACGGACCTGGGGAGGTCACCGGGACACCGCTCCCCCGTGCCGCCGGTGTTGTGCGCCGTCTCCTCGGTGAGGGGTCAGGCCTCCGGGGTCGGCTCGAACCAGGTGGGGCCGTCAGTCAGGGACTGCTTGATCCGGAACAGCGAGAAATCGCTCAGCGGAGGCAGGGCGTCCACGTCGAACCACGCGACTTCGAGCGACTCGTCGTCGTTCACGCGCGCCTCCCCTCCGGTGGCGCGGCAGCGGAAGGTGATGTCGAGGTACTGGCAGCGGTCGCCGTTGGCGTACTGCACGGGCTTGAGGGCCTGGGTGAGCACCACCCGCTCCGCCACGCAGCGCACGGCCGTCTCCTCGTACACCTCGCGCTCCGCCGTCGCCGCGGGCTCCTCGCCGGGCTCGGAGATACCGCCGACGACCGACCAGTTACCCGTGTCGGACCGTCGGCCGAGCAGCACCCTGCCCTCGTCGTCGAAGACGATCGCGGTGACTCCGGGCAGCAGGAGCAGCTGGTGGCCTGCGGTCGCACGGATGTCGCGGATGAAGTCGGGGGTAGCCATGCTGCGAGCTTACGTGGCGGCTCCGGCGCTCTCCCGGCCGGTCGTCGCCCCCTTCCGGGCCCGCGCCGCGCGCACGGAGCGGACCATGGCCCAGCCGAGGCCGGCGGCCGCGAGGAGCGCGAGGACGCCCTCCGGGAGTGTCCCCAGCCGCGTGGCCGGCGTGAGCGAGGAGCGCAGGGGGACCTCGTCGACGAGCGCGTCCGGGGTGAACATCTTCGTCTTCTTCACGATGGTGCCGTCCGGCCGGATCACCGCGCTCACACCGCTGGTGACCGGTACGACGACGGACCGGCCGTGCTCGACCGCCCGCACCTGGCTCATCGCGAGCTGCTGGTAGGTCATCTCACTGCGCCCGAAGGTCGCGTTGTTGCTCGGTACGGCGATGAGCCGCCCCCCGTGCCGGACGGTGTCCCGGACGGCGTCGTCGAACGCGGCCTCGTAGCAGGTAACGAGCCCCACCTTGGTGCCCGCCAGGTCGAACACCCCGACCTTCGTGCCGGAACCGAAGTCCCGCTGCACCCGGTCGACGTCCTTGCTGAAGAGGCGCACGAAGGACCGCATCGGCATGTACTCACCGAAGGGCTGGATGTGCCGCTTGTCGTAGGTGTCGACCGGTCCGCTCTTCGGGTCCCACTGGATCAGGGTGTTGCGCAGGGGCCCCGTGTCGGGGGTGACGACCGCACCGACGACCGTGGGCGCGCCGATGGCCCGCACGGCCTTGTCGATGACGTCGCGGGCGTCGGGGTTGCGGTAGGGGTCGAGGTCGGAGGAGTTCTCGGGCCAGAGGACCAGGTCGGGCTGCGGGACCTTCCCCGCCTTGACGTCGCGGGCGAGCTGCTCCGTCCGGCGGGCGTGGTTGTCCAGGACGGCACGGCGCTGCGCGTTGAAGTCGAGCCCCAGGCGCGGCACGTTGCCCTGGATCGCGGCGACCGTGGCCGTGCCGTCCTCGGGCGAATCGTCGACGAGCGCGAGCGTGGCCAGCGCGGCGACGACGGGAGCCGCGACGGCGACCACCGCGGCCACCACCGCGGCGCGGGGCACGGCGCCGGAGGCACGGTGGCGGCGCACCTGGCGGGCGGCATCGAGCAGCCCGAAGCCGCACAGCACGACGGCGAAGGACAGCAGCGGGGTACCGCCCAGCGCGGCGAGCGGCAGGAACCCGCCGTCGGCCTGGCCGAAGGCGATCTTGCCCCAGGGGAAGCCACCGAACGGGACACGCGCCCGAAGCGCCTCGTCCAGGGTCCAGACGGCCGCTCCCCACACCGGCGCGTACGGAAGCCGGGAGACCGCGGCGATTCCCACGCAGCCCACGGCGATGAACAGCGCCTCGGCGAACGCGAGCGCGAGCCACGGGACGGGGCCGACCTCCTCACCCGTCCAGTGCAGCAGGGGCAGCATGAAGCCCAGCCCGGCGAGGAGACCCAGTCCGAACGCCGCGCGCACCCTGCGCGCGGTCAGGACCCAGCCCAGCAGGGCGAAGCCGGGCAGTACCAGCCACCAGAGCGGCCGGGGCGGGAAGCTCGCGTAGAGCAGCGCACCGGACAGGACGGCTGCGGCCGGGCGGACGAGCCGCGGCCACAGCTTCCTGCTGCGGGACACGGGGGCGGGCGACGGCTCGGCGGTGGTGATGGTGGCGCTCACCCGGCGGAGTCTACGGTGGCCGGGAAGGTGACCGGGGCCCGGAGGCCGCGAGGCGGGAACGATGGCCCGGGTCGGGCACCACACGGTGCCCGGACGGACTCAGGAGCCCGAGCGGCCGGTGATCTTTCCGGCGGACGCGACGTGCAGCCGGTCGCGGATGAAGCACACGGCGGCCTCCGCGTCGTCCACGGTGACGGTGAAGGTCCTGCCGTCACCCAGCTGGAGCACCAGCCCCTCACCCCGGCGCACGACCACGGCGGTGCCCTTCTCGGGACGCCAGCGGTAGCCCCAGCCGCCCCACTGGCGCGGGGTGACCTTGGGTGCGAAGTCGGCGCCCACCACGTGGGTGAGCAGGATACGGCGCCTGGGAAGTCCCACGTGGCCGCAGCGCACCTCCAGGGCGTCGCCGTCGACCTTGACTGCCACATGGACGAAGGCGAGAGTCCCGAAGAGGATCAGCAGCCCCGCGAGGACACACCCGATGACGGACATCAGCAGGGGGGCGATTCCCGCACTCCACGCCGAGTCGACGGCGAGCTGGACGCCGAGCGCCAGGCATGCGGCGCCCACGGCCGCCAGCAGCCACTGGAAGCGGTTGGTTGCCCGTCCCGTCCAGACCATGGCCGGGGTCTGGCTGGAACCGTGGCTCACGTTGGCGGGGTGGTCCGTCATGCCGAGCAGCGTACCCAGGATCCGCCAGCCGGGGAGAGGCTGCGCGAGCCCTCCGGAGCGACGAATCCGTCACACGGCGGTGCTGACGGCCTTGAGCAGCAGGCCCTCGGCGTAGGCCAGAGAGGGTTCGGGCAGTGCGGCGGCGAGCCCCGCGAGAAGGACGGTGAGAGTTCCGACCGGTTCGGCCGACGGAGCGGGAGCCGACCCGATCCGGCGCAGGGCCTGAGCGGCGACGGCTTCGGCGGAGCCGTGCAGGACCAGCGGAGCGCGTCCCGTCCGGTCGCGCTCCACAGCGGCGCGGATGCGGTCGGCCACCAGCTCGTAGTGGGTGCAGCCGAGGACGACGTCCGTCACATCGGCCGGGGTGAGGGCCGCGGCAGCCGCGACCGCCCGGTCGATCGACTCCTCGTCGGCGTGCTCCACCGCGTCGGCGAGACCTGGGCAGGGCACTTCCGTCACGTCCACCGCCCGGGCGAAGTCGTTGATCAGCCCGCGCTGGTAGGGGCTTCCGGTGGTCGCGGGTGTGGCCCAGATGGCGAAGGGTCCGCCGCCCGCGGCGGCGGGCTTGATCGCCGGCACCGTGCCGATGACCGGGAGCCCCGGTTCCAGCTCGGCACGGAGCGCGGGAAGGGCGTGGACGGAGGCGGTGTTGCAGGCGACGATCAGGGCGTCCGGACGGTGAACCGCGGCCGCTCGCGCCACGGCGAGCGCGCGCAAGGTAACGTCCTCGGGCGTACGTGGTCCCCAGGGCATCGAGCCGGGGTCGGAGGACAGCACCAGATCGGCGTCCGGCCGTAGTCGGCGTACCGCGGCCGCTGCCGCGAGCAGGCCGATTCCCGAGTCCATGAGTGCGATCTTCACCCGGTCACCATAGTCGACGGCCCTTGCGGCGCCGCCGGAGTGGGGCACACTTCGACGGATGAGCGCCCTTGCCTGGATCGCCGTGGGTTCACTGACCGTGTGGGTCTGGCTTCTGCTGGGCCAGGGTTTCTTCTGGCGGACCGACCAGCGGCTCCCCGCCCGCAAGGACCCGGCGCGCTGGCCTTCGGTGGCCGTGGTCGTGCCCGCGAGGGACGAGGCCGAGGTCCTGCCGGTGAGCCTCACCTCGCTGCTCGCCCAGGACTACCCGGGGGACGCGGAGATCTTCCTGGTCGACGACTGCAGCGAGGACGGCACGGGTGAACTGGCGCGTGCGCTGTCCGTACGGTGCGGAGGGCTGCCGCTCACGGTGGTGTCGCCGGGTGAACCGGAACAGGGCTGGACCGGCAAGCTCTGGGCCCTGCGGCACGGGATGGCGCTGGCCAGACAGGGCAAACCCGAGTTCCTGCTCCTGACGGACGCCGACATCGCACATGAACCCGACAGCCTCCGGGAACTCGTCGCCGCGGCCGGGTGCGGGGAGGCGGACGGGTTCGACCTGGTGTCCCAGATGGCCAGACTTCGGGTGACGAGTGTGTGGGAGCGGCTGGTCGTGCCCGCCTTCGTCTATTTCTTCGGGCAGCTCTACCCCTTCCGGTGGGTGAACCGGACGGGCGCGCGGACCGCCGCGGCAGCGGGCGGCTGCGTGCTGTTGCGCGCGGACGCCGCCGAGCGTGCGGGTATCCCCGAGTCCATCCGTCAGGCGGTGATCGACGACGTGTCGCTCGCGCGTGCCGTGCGCCGGACCGGCGGCAGGATCTGGCTGGGGCTCGCGGAACGGGTGGACAGCGTGCGTCCGTATCCGCGTCTGGCGGACCTGTGGCGGATGGTCTCGCGCAGCGCGTACGCGCAACTGCGGCACAGTCCGGTCCTGTTGGCGGGCACGGTCCTGGGACTCGGCCTGGTCTACGTGGTGCCGCCGGTCACGCTGTGCGCGGGTCTGGCGACGGGCGACCACGTGACGGCGACGGCAGGCGGGGCGGCCTGGGCGGTGATGGCCGGGACGTACCTGCCCATGCTGGGGTACTACCGGCAGTCCTTCTGGCTGGCGCCGCTGCTGCCCTTCACCGCCGTCCTCTATCTGCTGATGACGGTCGATTCAGCGGTGCGGCACTACCGGGGGGCCGGCGCGGCCTGGAAGGGGCGTACGTACGCCCGTCCCGAGCCCGCGCCGGAACCCTGAGCCCGGTCGGCCAAGTCCGGTCGCGGGGCCGCACTACGCGGGTTCACTTGCGGCCCGGGGTCCAGTTCATGCCCCAGCCGTACGCGGCGTCTATGGTCCGCTGCGGGCTGACCCCGCGTTGGGGCACGAGGTAGCGGGCCTCGCGCTGGACCGTGAGGTCTCCCCCGCTTCCGGTGATCAGTGCGAGCGCGCAGACGGTGGACGGCACGGTGCACTCGTCGAGGGAGAAGTCGATCGCTGCGCCGTTCTGAGGCTGGAGGGTGACCGTGGCGTGCAGGTCGGCGAAGCTCCGGGCGCCCTCGTAGATGGTGACGAAGATCAGGACGCGGCGGAGCCGGTCCTTGTGGTCGAGGTTGACCGTGAGGTTCTCACCCGTGGAGACCGCACCGGTGCGGTCGTCGCCGTCGAGGTGGATCCAGGGCGGCTGCCCCAGGGATCCGAAGGCGTTTCCGAGCGCCTGCACGACTCCCTTGCTGCCGTCCGTGAGTTCGTAGAGGGCACAGAGATCGAGGTCGAGATCGGCGTGGTCGGCGACGGCTCTGCCAAGTTTCGCTCCCCAGCCCCTGAACTGCTTGCGCACCTCCCAGTTGAGATTGACGCGGAGCACTCCGGACGTGCCGCCCTGTTTCGAGAGGGAGACAGTGGGTGCCTCCTTCGTCAGAGTGACCTTGGTCAGACGGACGGGCTGCGTGACGGGCGGTGCGGCGGGGGGCGCCGGCGGCCGGGCGGGGGCCGCGCGATGGGTGACGGGTGGCGCCGGGGGCCGCGCAGCCGTCGCGGGCTGCCGCGGCTCGTCCACCGAGATGCCGAAGTCCGTGGCGAGGCCCGCGAGCCCGGTGTCGTACCCCTGGCCCACGGCCCTGAATTTCCACGCGCCCTGCCGCAGGTAGAGCTCACCGAGGATGAAGGCGGTCTCCACGGTGGCGTCCGCGGTGTCGAAGCGTGCGATCTCGGAGCCGTCGGCCTGATCCACGATCCTGACATGGAGCCCGGCCACCTGGCCGAACGTGCCGCCGTCCGCCGACGCCGCCACGACGACACGGTCGATGGCCGGCTCCATCCGTGCGAAGTCGACCGCGAGGCTGTCGGTGACGACGTCACCCGCTGTCCGCTTGCCCTCGTGACGTACCGCGCCGGACCCGTGCACCGGCTGGTTGTAGAAGACGAAGTCGGCGTCACTGCGGACCTTCCCGGACACCGTGAGCAACGCCGAACCGTCCACGTCGGGCGTCCCGGGAGATGTGCGCCGGCCCAGTTCGATCCGCACGGCACGCGCCGGCACCGCGACGTTGGTTCCCTTTTGCATGGTCATGCTCGCCCCCATCACGAGTCCGGCTGCCCGGAGCGTTTACGCCAACCTAATCCCAATGCCGTTCGGTTAGCCGTCTGATGGGTTTGGCAACGTGCTGATCTCGATGTGGACGGTGGTCCTATGGGTGCGGTGGTCGATGTCGCGGCCGACGGCGCGGTACTTGGAACTGATCGCTCGTTTCTTCACGCGGGGCCGGGACCGTTCTCGACGGGCGGGTAGGAGGCCGTTGAGTATGGCGGTGCCGATCCGGCCGACGAGGTCGATCCGGGTGTGGGCGATGATGCCGGCCGCACGGTTGATCTGGTCACGTGCCGTGTTCAGCGCGACGGTGAATGCGGCGCGGTCGGGGTCGATGTCGGGCCGGTGCAGGACAGCGTCGCTCATCGCGGTGCGTAGTGCCTGGTAGGCGACCAGGAGTGCCCAGGTCTCCTGGGTGACGGCTGCTGGGTAGCGTCCGCGCAGGACTCTGCCACCGAGGATGGTCGATTTCAGCTCGCAGTAGCTGGTCTCGATTTCCCAGCGTTCGCGGTAGAGCCTGACCAGTGCGGTGGCGGGTGCCTCGTCCGGATCGAGCAGGCTGGTGACGAGCCGGTAGGTGCTATGAGTGACGGGGCGCTTGCCGGTGCCGTCGGTGGGGGTGAGAGTGATGGTGGCCTCGATGACGCGGACAGTGACTTCCCCTATGCGGGACAGGAACGTGCCGTCGGGCAGCCGGCGCCGGATCGGCAGCTTGAGCGCTGTGGTGTGGTCTTGGCGCGGATGAGGAAGTCCGCGCCGGTGGAGGCGACCGTGCTCACGAAGGCGGTGGCGGAGAAGTTCCGGTCGCCCAGCAGCAGCGTTCCGGGCCGTAGCGCTCCGGTCGCGCCCGCGGTGGTGGCCAGGTCGCGGGCGTAGGTCAGCTCGCCGGTCGCGTCAGTGCCGAAGACGGCGTCCAGGAGGGTTCGGGTCCCGCAGGCCACCAGCGTGACCAGACGCAGCATCGGGCATCCGGTCGGCCCGTTCTGTCCTGCCTTCGCCTTGGGGAACACTTACAGGTTCGCGGGTGTGTCCGGCAGGGCGATCTGGGTGCCGTCGATCGCGATCACCAGTCTGCCCGCGAACCGTGTCATTTGCGTCGCGGTCACTGCTGCGGGGCCTTTGACCAGGTCGAACAGTGCTTTCAACGGTTTGGGGCCGACCCGTCGCATCGCGGCCGTGATCGATGAACCCGCCGGTACGGGCAGCGGCGCGGGCAGTGAGGCGGTCAGCCGGGACCAGATCCCGGTCCAGCCCAGGCCGGTGAACAGCGCGCCTGCGAGCAGGAGGTAGACCACCACCCGCGACGGCAGCCGCCGCACCCGCTGCTGCAGACCACCCGCGGATGCGAGCGCCTCATCGACGAGATGGAACGGAACAACCTGGGTCAACTCGCCCAGGTGCCCCACGGCAAACACACCGGGGGCATGCGTAATGACAGAATCGGACACAGGCAGCCCTTGTGGAGGAACGCGAGTCTTGGCGGACCCGAGAACCACTACAAGGGCTGCACCCGTATCACCAGCCGAAACGCCGAGCATTGCGCCGCAGATCGAACCTCTAACCGAACGGCATTGGGCCTAGGATTCGCACCTGCCCTGGTGAGCACTGACCGGTCACCCTGCCTGCGCTCCGGCAGAGCCGTCGGCGACAGGGCCGGCCAGGAGGGCCGGAGCCGGGGGCCGCGCCCCGGTGCGGGACGTCCCCCCACATCCCCCGCGCCGGGAGAAGGCGACATCGAATGTCGCCCTTTGTAGCCCGCCCGCCACAATTTGTTAGCCCCCCGGACCGATGAGAAAGTCCGTCTGTCAGCAGAGGCTTTAGCGATCTCCCGGCAGGTCGGGCGACAAAAGCAGCGTAAAACGGATAACCCCAAGATTGGGTCTCCCCAACCGGCACATCGTGGGCTTAACTTATGTGTCATGACCTCCCCCCGCTCCACCTACGGCAGCGGCTACTACGCCGCGCCGTCGTTCCCCGACACCCCGATCTACGACTCCCTGGTCGCCGAGCGCGGAACCCCTCAGATCGCGCCGATACGGGTTCCCGCCGCCTACGACACCGGGAACAGCTACCTGCCGGCCCTGCCTTCGGCACTCCCGGCGCTGCCCGCGGCGCCGTCTCAGCAGAACGGGTCGTACGGCTACCCGCAGCAGGCGTCGCAGCCGCAGTACCAGAACGCCGGGATGCAGCAGGCGCCCATGATGCAGCCCGCACAGCTGCAGCACGCGCCCGCGCCGTACATCCCCCAGCAGCCCTCGGCGCCGCGCGGCTACCAGCAGCAGCCGCAGCGTCCCAGCACGGGGTACGAGGCCATGCGCCCCGCCTCCCCGCGGCCGGCGCCCGCGCAGTCTCCGTACGAGGAGCCGTACAACCGCCCGTACCAGGGTGGCCGGGGGTACTGACCGGGCATCACGGGTCGGGACTGGCAAAATGGAGGCATGCCTTCTCCCTCACTCGGTGCTGTATACATCCACCCAGTCAAGTCGCTGGCCGCCCGCACGGCGGACGCGGCTGTCGTCGAGCCATGGGGACTCGACGGCGACCGCCGATGGATGCTGATCGACGGCGACGACAAGGTCGTCACCCAGCGTCAGCAGCCCCGTCTGGCCCAGCTGTCCGCCGAAGCGCTGCCCGGGGGCGGCGTGGCCCTGTCGGCGCCCGGGAGCGCGACGCTGGACGTCGAGGTGCCCGGAGGGGGTCCCACGGTCCTCGCGGAGCTGTTCCGCAGCAAGGTCGAAGTGGTGGAGGGCAGCCCGGCCGCCCATGACTGGTTCAGCGCGCACCTCGGTACGGAGGTCCGGCTCGTCCATCTCGACGAGCCGTCGTACCGCAGGCCCGTGGACCCGGAGTTCGGCCGGCCGGGCGAGACCGTCTCCCTTGCCGACGGATTCCCGCTGCTGCTCACGGCGCGCGCCTCGCTCGACGCCCTGAACGCCCTGATCGAGCAGGGCGACCATGCGGACGAGGGCCCGCTGCCCATGAACCGGTTCCGGCCGAACGTCGTGGTGGACGGCACGGAGCCCTGGGACGAGGACGGCTGGCGGAGGATCTCCGTCGGGGAGGTCGTCTTCCGCGTGGCGAAGCCGTGCGCGCGGTGTGTCGTGACCACCACCGACCAGCGGACGGCGGAGCGTGGCAAGGAGCCGCTGCGGACTCTCGCCCGCCATCGCCGGTCCGGGAAGGATCTCCTCTTCGGCCAGAACCTGGTTCCCGAGGGGACGGGCGTCATCAGGGTGGGCGACCCGGTGCGGGTTCTCGGCTGACGTGAGACCGCGTGGTGCCCGGGGAACTCGCGGGTACACGAGGTGTGTTGGCGTAGTGAGGTTGCCCTCTCTTCGGCGTCGGCGGACTTTTCCGAGGCCCTGCGGGGTTATCACGGACGGGAAGGGGGTGCATGGCTGTGCAAGCGTTTCTGGGAATCCGGCGGTGGCGGGGCAATCCTGTGTGCCGGCCCACCGATCGTCATGAGGCATGGGTCGCGCTGGCCGCGCTGTTGCTGGTGGTCCTCGGGGCGCCGGTGCTCGGCTGGCTGACCGGCTCGCTCACCGACGACGCGCTCCAGCAGTCGGTGCGGGCCCAGCACGCACAGCGCCAGCTCACTCCGGCTGTCGTGGTCCGCAAGGCCTCGGGCCGGTCGCCTTTCGCGCAGGACCCCGAGTCCGCGGTCACGGAGGACTCCACCCGCACGTCCGTGGTGGCCCGGTGGCGCGATCCCGACGGCACCGCGCGCACGGGCAAGGTGTCGGCGACGTCCGCCGTCACGACGCCCGGCACCAGGATCCGGATCTGGACGGACCAGCGGGGGCTCCCCGCGACGCGTCCCATGGATTCCGTCACGGCGCGCACCCACGCCGTGCTGGCCGGAGTCGGCACCGCACTGGTCGCCGCCGGTCTCACGGAAACGGCCCGGCGGCTCGTCGTATGGCGCATGATGCAACGGCGGTACACCAGGCTGGACCGCGCCTGGGCCCAAGTCGGCCCCGACTGGGGCAGGACCGGTACAGGCAGCTGATCCCCGGTGTACGCGCCGCCCTCGCGCACCCTCGAACAAGGCTCCTCGGCGGCCGACCAGTCAACTCGCGCGCGTCACGCGCGCTACGGTGGACCGGCCCGCCCGACTCCTCGGCAGGCGGGCCGGAGAGCTGCCCTGCCACGGGTGGCTCGGGCAGACGGCACGAGGCAGCGCAAACGGCACGAGGCGGGGGCACAGCAGCACCATGGCACAGGGCACGGTCCAGGTGACGCACACCGGCACATCGCGTTGGCGCCGCCGCACGGGCGAATACGCTTCCCTCAACGCCGCCCTGGAGGCCGCAGCGGACGGTGACGTCCTCACCGTCGCTCCCGGCACCTACCGGGAGAACCTCGTCGTCTCCCGCGCGGTGACCCTGCGCGGCCCCGAGGGATCCGTCGGTTCCGTTCGCATCGCCCCCGCCGACGGCGTCCCCCTGACCGTCCGTGCGTCCGCCGTCATCCAGGATCTGCACGTGGAGGGCCAGGACTCGGCCGCCCCGGCGCTGCTCGTGGAGGAAGGCGCGCCCGAACTGTCCGATCTGCGCATCGCGACCAGGTCGGCCGCCGGCATCGAGGTGCGGGGGGCGGCAAGGCCCACGGTCCGGCGCTGCACCGTCGACAACCCGGCCGGCGTGGGCATCGCCGTACTCGACGGCGCGGGAGGCGTGTTCGAGGAGTGCGAGGTCGTCTCGGCGGGGCAGTCGGGCGTCTGGGTGCGCGACGGTGCCCATCCCCGGCTCGAGCGCTGCCGCGTGCACCACTCCAGCGGCGCGGGGCTGAGCGTGACCGGGGAAGGCAGCGCTCTGGAGGCCGTGGGCTGCGAGGTGTACGAGATCAAGGGCAGCGGGGTGCAGGTCACTTCGCGCGGGACCGCGCACCTCACGGACTGCACGGTGCACCGCACGTCGGCCGACGGAGTCACCCTGGACACCGACGCGGTCCTCACGCTCGCCGACTGCGACATCCACGACATCCCCGAGAACGCGGTCGATCTGCGCTCCCGCTCGGTGCTGACCCTGACCCGCTCCACCGTGCGCAGGTTCGGCCGCAACGGCCTCTCGGTGTGGGACCCCGGGACCCGGGTCGACGCCAACCAGTGCGAGATCCACGACAGTACGGGCGACTATCCGGCGGTCTGGGTGAGCGACGGGGCGACGGTCATACTCGACTCGTGCCGCGTCCACGACGTGCCCGACGCACTTTTCGTGCTCGACCGGGGTTCACGCGCCGACGTCGTGGACAGCGACCTGTCCCAGATCCGCAACACCGCCGTCTCGGTGAGCGACGGGGCGACCGCCCAGCTCGACGACTGCCGCATCCGTGAGGCGTCCACCGGAGCGTGGTTCCGCGATCACGGCAGCGGCGGCACCCTGAACAACTGCACCATCGACGCGGCGCAGACCGGTGTCATCGTGACCAAGGGCGCCGACCCCACGATCGAGCGGTGCACGGTCACCTCGCCCGCCGAGGCCGGTTTCTACGTGTCCGCCGAAGGCCGCGGCACCTTCGACAGCTGCCGGGTCACCGGGAGCGAGGGATACGGCTTCCACGTGATGGACGGCTGCCGATCGACCCTGACACGGTGCCGCACCGAACGGTGCGCGCGCGGTGGTTACGAGTTCCCCGAGAGCTCGGCACACGGGGACGGCCACACCGGCGGCCCGGTCGCCCAGGACTGCACCAGCGACGAGAGCGGCGTGCGCGGTGGCACCACTGCTCCGCCGGTCCCCGCCGTCCTGACCGCGACCCGTACGACGCCGGGGCTCCTCGGTGCGATGCCCGGACAGCGGAGCACCGAGCCGGAGGCGGCTCCCGCCCCCGCCACTCCGACCGAACCGGTGCGCGACTCCGCCGCCGTCCTCGGCGAACTGGACGCGCTGGTGGGCCTGGACAGCGTCAAGCGCGAGGTACGGGCCCTGACGGACATGATCGAGGTGGGCCGCCGCCGCCGGCTGGCCGGTCTGAAGGCGGCCTCGGTGCGCCGGCACCTGGTCTTCACAGGCTCCCCCGGTACGGGCAAGACGACGGTGGCCCGGCTCTACGGCGAGATCCTGGCCTCGCTCGGGGTCCTCGAGCACGGTCATCTGGTGGAGGTGTCGCGTGTCGACCTGGTCGGGGAGCACATCGGCTCCACGGCCATCCGTACGCAGGAGGCGTTCGACCGGGCGCGCGGCGGGGTCCTCTTCGTGGACGAGGCGTACGCGCTGTCGCCGGAGGACTCGGGCCGCGACTTCGGGCGGGAGGCCATCGACACCCTGGTGAAGCTGATGGAGGACCACCGCGACGCGGTGGTGGTGATCGTGGCCGGCTACACCCACGAGATGGAGCGTTTCCTCACGGTCAACCCCGGTGTGGCGTCGCGGTTCTCGCGGACCATCACCTTCAGCGACTACCTGCCCGAGGAACTGCTGCGGATCGTCGGGCAGCAGTCGGAGGAGCACGAGTACAGCCTGGCGGACGGCACCGGAGAAGCGCTGCTGAAGTACTTCACGGCGCTTCCCAAGGGGCCGGCCTTCGGGAACGGCCGTACGGCGCGTCAGACCTTCGAGTCGATGGTCGAGCGGCACGCGGGCCGGGTCGCCCAGCTCGCCGAGCCCAGCACCGACGACCTGACCATGCTCTATCCCGAGGATCTCCCCGAGCTTCCCTGAGCCTGCGCGCCGGGGTCCCGGACGCCCGTCTGCTGCGGCACCACGGGCACCAGCCGTTCCAGGAGTGCGGCCCGCTCCACTGCGAACACCGGGTCGGCCTGGTAGTCCGAGTGCCCCAGGATCGGTTCGGGAAGCGGGTGTTCGGCCGTGCGGCCGTAGACCAGCGGGTCCCTGAGCGGGCCGCGGTCCACCTCGTGGCCCTGCCCCTCGTCGATCCGTACGGGGCCGCCGATCGGGTCCGTGGCGCGCCAGAGATTGCGCCAGCAGTGCACGGACCCGTGCAGCCCTTCCAGGGGTACACGCCCGAAGTAGGCCGGGAACCAGCGCCCGTAGAGGCGCTCGATCGGCGAGCCGTAGGTCAGCAGCGCGACCCGGCGCCTAACGGCGTCGGGGAGCTGCCACACCGCCGCTGCCGCCAGGACACTGCCCTGTGAGTGGCCCGAGATGACGAGCCTGCCTCGGGTGTGGCCGGTCCACGCGCACATCCGGGAGGACAGGTCCGGGACGGCGCGCTCGGCGTAGCAGGGTGGTGCGAAGGGATGCGCGGCGCGGGGCCAGAACGTCCCCACGTCCCAGAGGATGCCGATGGTGCGCCGGGCGGAGACGTCGCGGTAGGCACGACGGCCCCAGGTGACGAACAGTACGGCGCCGAAGCCGATCAGCCAGGATCCGGTGGCCTGCGCGGCTTCGGCGAGCGATTCGAGGAAGGGGCCGGCGTCGTCCATCGCCTTGCCGGGAACGCGGCCGGTGAGCCAGGACCCGGCGACCGCTCCCACGCCGAGCAGCAGCGTGGCCCCGGAGAGCAGTCCGAGGATTCCGGGCGCGGAGTCCGTGAGTGCGGCCGTGGCCCGGATCCGCGCGATCCGCCGGGTCCGGCCGGGGTCGGGGCACTCCTCTCCGTACTCGGCCTCGATCCCCGGTCCCATCCGGCGGGCGTGCCGCAGGGTGCGGACGGCCAGCCAGGTGAGGGGGACGAGCAGGAGCACCAGAAGAACCGGGATGACCGACGCCTGCCAGCTGAGGAGCACGGGCGGACCCGCTATGGCCGAGCCCGCGCCCATCCCAGGGGTACCGGGGCCGTCGAGCCAGTCGGCGACGCGCTGGGAGACCCCGCCGCTCATCACCCCGCCGAGCGCGCAGGCCAGCATGGCGACGGCCGGCCCGCCCAGGCCGAGCAGCGTGGTGCGCGGTTCCGGCCGGCGTCGGTTGAGCCGCAGGGCCACCGACGCGAGGACGACGACGAGCAGGCCCTGGCCGAGAGTGAGGGCGCGGAAGGCCGACTCCCCGGGGAGGGTGCCGGAGGAGACCCAGTCGGGGCGCGACCACCCTGCGTAGACGACACAGGCCACCAGCAGGACCAGCGCAGTGCCGGGCAGGAAAGTGGTGAGCGCCCGGTCCAGCCGGTGGTCGAGACGTCGCTCGCTGCGCCCCCGTTGGCAGACCACCGCGACCACGGTGAGGGCGCACAGGACGAGACCGGTCTGGACCAGCGCGCCGATCGCCTCGGGCACGGGGCTGCCTGCGTCGCGGTCGTGCCGGGCGGCGGCCCCTGAGACGGTCGCCGCGACCGTGAGGAACCCGGCCGCGGTGTGGGCGGCCCGCAGTCGGGCCACGAGGCGGCGGCCGTACCAGAAGCCGGGCCTGCCGAGGGCCGGGCGCACCGGAGGGGCGCCCGGCCTGGAAGCCTCCCCGGTGTCGGAGGTCCCGTGCTCGTCCGCGTCCTCGCCGGTGGGTGCGTCGGTGCGGCCGGACTCGTCCGGCAGGAACGGGCGCTGTGATTCGTAGGCGCTCCAGGTGCGGTTGGACAGGTACCAGAGCAGGCCGACCAGGGCCGCGGGTACGATCGCGGCGACGGAGAGCCTGCGCCCGGGCTGGGAGAACCATCCGTCCCGCCGCGTGGACAGGAACCCGAGCCAGGAGCGCTGCCCCGAGCATCCGGGCATCCCCGCGCACTGCCAGGCCACGAGGTCGAGGGCAACCTCGCAGGCCGCGGCGGTCAGCAGCACGGTGAGGCTGAGCGCGACCATGCGTACGAGGAGTCCGTACAGCCGGACCGTCCGGGGGCTCCCCTGCGAGGAGGGCCGCATCCAGTGGGCGAGGTTGACCACCATGAACGGCAGGAGCAGCAGCCACAGGGCCCGGGAACCGTTGCCGGAAGTGAGGTTGGACCAGCAGTAGGCCTCGGCGACGGGTCCTTCCCGGTGGCGTTCCGGGTGCTGCTCGGCTGCGACGTCCTCGGTGCGCCGATGGATCGCCGCCGTGGCGTCACCGGTGATCCGGGTCGTGCGCGGGTCGCCGAGCATCTCCTGCGGGGTGGCTCCGCCGACGCCGTGGACGAGCAGCTCGAGTGCGGCGCCGCCGCTCGGGGCAGTCTGCGGGACAGGGGGCAATTTCGGTGACTCACTCTCTGGTGCGGACGCCGCACGGCGACGGGAAGGGGACGGACGGCTGTGAGCTGATGCCCAGTCACCACCATCCCGGATGCGCGGCACCCGCCGTACCACTCTCACCGAATCTCCCCAGTGACCCGGCCGGCCGGTGTGCGTGGCAGGATGAGGGCGTCCCGCAGGCCGCTGCCGGACCGTGCGGACAGAGGGAAGGACAGGGCCCGGCGTTGAGCGAGAATCAGAACCTGCTCGCGGAGCAGCGGCGTGCGCTCATCCTCGACGATGTGCGCAAGCGCGGCGGGGTCCGGGTCAACGAGCTGACCCGCAAGCTGAGCGTCTCCGACATGACCATCCGCCGGGACCTGGACGCGCTGGCGCGCCAGGGCGTCATCGAAAAGGTGCACGGCGGTGCCGTGCCGGTCGTCGAGGCGAGCACGCACGAGCCGGGCTTCGAGGCCAAGTCGACGCTGGAACTCAGCGCCAAGAAGGACATCGCTCGCGCGGCCGCCGCCATGGTGGTGCCCGGCAGCGCGATCGCACTTTCCGGCGGTACGACCACGTTCGCGCTGGCCGCGCATCTCCTGGATGTACCGGGGCTGACCGTCGTGACGAACTCGGTCCGGGTCGCCGATGTGTTCCACAGCGCGCAGTGGCCGACGGCGACGGGTGGCGCACGGGCCGGTGCGGCCACGGTGGTGCTCACCGGCGGGGTGCGTACGCCCTCGGATTCGCTGGTCGGCCCGGTCGCGGACCGTGCGATCGGCTCTCTGCACTTCGATGTGCTCTTCCTCGGCGTGCACGGGATCTCGGTCGAGGCGGGCCTCTCGACGCCGAACCTCGCGGAGGCCGAGACGAACCGGCGCTTCGTACGGGCTGCCCGGCGGGTCGTGGTCGTAGCCGACCACACCAAGTGGGGCACGGTGGGGCTGAGTTCATTCGCGACGCTCGACGAGGTGGACGCTTTCGTCACGGACGCCGGCCTGCCGGACGACGCACGCCAGGAGATGGAGGAGCATCTTCCGGGGCTCATGGTGGCCGGCGAGGCTTCGGAGCGGTAGTCCGCCGCGACGGGTCCGGATCCTCCGCTCCCGGCTCCTGGGGCCCGGACGTCCTAAGCTTAGGATCGGGACGTGGCCGTTTTCCGCATCGAGCGTTTCTCGCCCCTCCCCGCCGCCGAGGCGTGGCGGCGGGTGACGGACTGGGAGCGGCACGGCGACACGGTTCCGTTCACCTCCATCACGGTCCCGACTGCGCCGCCCACGCGGGCCGGCACACTCTTCGTCGCCCGCACCGGTCTGGGTCCGCTGGGTTTCGACGATCCGATGGAAGTGGTCCGGTGGACGCCTCCCGCGTCGGGGCGAGCCGGCCTGTGCAGGCTGGAGAAGCGGGGCTCCCTGGTGCGTGGCCGGGCCTCGATCGATGTGTGTCCGACGGGGTCGGGCTCGCATGTGATCTGGGTCGAGGAACTGCGCGTACGGCTACTGCCCCGCTGGGCCGATCCGGTGCTGGCCGGGGCGGGCCGCCGGGTCTTCGGGCGGGCCCTGCGCATGCTGCTCGACGACTGACCGCACGAGGGGCGGTGCGTGGGCCGGTGAGGTATCCCGGATTCATGGGCTTGTGGCAATGGACCGACAGGCTGCGGGACGGTGACCGGCCGCGCAGGGTACTCGTCGCGGCGCCGTTCGTCCTGATCGCTGTGGTGACCGTGATCGACATCAACGTTCCGCCCGAGGTTCATCTCGGGCCGTTCCTCGTGGCGGCACCCGCGCTCACCGCGTCGTTCGCGGGGCCGCGCCTGACGGCGTTCGTCGGCGGGGTCGCGGTGCTGGCCCAGGCGATCGTGGCCGTCACGCGCTCCAGCATCACCGACCTGAATCACATGTACCAGATCGTCGCCCTGTTCCTGATCTCGGCGATCGTCACGTTCTTCGCCCACCTGCGGGTGCGCGACGCGGCGGAGACGGTGCGGCTGCGGACCGTGGCCGAGGCGGCCCAGCGCAGTGTGCTGCGGCCCCTGCCCCAGCGCAGCGGTCCGCTGCGCCTCGCCTGCGTCTACCTTGCGGCCGAGGAGGGGGCACAGCTCGGGGGCGACCTCTACGCCGCCGCGCGGACGGATCGCGGGACACGTCTGATCATCGGCGACGTCCGGGGCAAGGGCCTCGACGCGATCAGCGGCGCCGCCGGGGTGCTGGGCGCCTTCCGCGCGCTGGCCCGCCAGGAGGAACACCTGCCCGATCTGGTCGCCCGCCTGGAGACCGGTGTCGCGGCCCACCGGATCGATTCGCTGAACGAGAGCGAGGACCGGACCGAGGAGCACGACATCGCCGAGTCCTTCGTGACGGCGGCCGTGCTGGACGTCTCCGACAAGGGTCCCGATCTGCGGCTCGTCAGCTGCGGGCACCCACCGCCCCTGCTGCTGCGGCAGGGGCGGGTACGGGCGCTGCACGCGACGGAACCGGGGCCGCCGCTCGGGGTCGGCCCCCTGGCGGGGGCCGGCCCCACCGAGGACGTGTTCGCCTTCCGCCCCGGCGACACGCTTCTGCTCTACACCGACGGGGTCACCGAGGCGCGCGACCCGTCCGGGCGCTTCTACCCGCTCGCCGAGCGCGCGGCCTCGTGGACCGGCCTCGGACCCGAACTCCTGCTGGAGCGGGTGCGCACGGACCTGCTGCGACATGCGGGCGGCCACCTGGGCGACGACGCGGCCGTCGTCGCGGTCGAACGCCTTCCCGACTCAGGATGACCAGCCCGCAGCGACCGGCCCGTGGTGACGGTCCCGCGATGGCGCGCCCGGCATGACAGGCCACCGGCCGGATCAGGCCGGCCAGGTGCCGGTGGCCAGAAAGTGGTCGATCGTCTCCATGTACGGCCGGATGTCCATGTCCTGATCGCCGAGCCACGAATCGGAGTAGTACTTGTCGAGGTAGCGGTCGCCCGGGTCGCAGAGCAGTGTGACGACGCTGCCGGTGCTGCCCCGTGCGACCATCTCGGCCACCAGCCTGAACGCGCTCCACAGCCCGGTTCCCGTCGAGCCGCCGGCCTTGCGTCCGATGGTGCGCTCCAGCACCCGGACAGCGGCGACGCTCGCCGCGTCGGGCACCTTCATCATCCGGTCGATGGCTCCGGGCACGAAGCTCGGTTCCATCCGGGGGCGGCCGATGCCCTCGATGCGTGAACCCCGGTCGCTCGTCGCCAGCTGATCGTGCCGGGTCCAGCCGTCGAAGAAGCAGGAGTTCTCCGGATCGGGCACGCAGATGCGTGTGTCGTGCTGCATGTAACGGACGTAGCGCCCGATGGTCGCGGACGTGCCACCGGTCCCGGCGGTGGCAACGATCCAGGCGGGCTCCGGATACCGTTCCATCCGCAGTTGCTGGTAGATGGACTCGGCGATGTTGTTGTTGCCCCGCCAGTCGGTGGCACGCTCGGCGTAGGTGAACTGGTCCATGTAGTGTCCGCCGGTCTCTGCGGCGAGGGCCGCCGACTCCTCGTACAGCCGGCGGGCGTCGTCGACGAAGTGGCACTGCCCGCCGTGGAACTCGATCAGGCGGCACTTCTCGGGGCTGGTGGTGCGCGGCATCACCGCGACGAACGGCACACCGATCAACTTGGCGAAGTACGCCTCCGATACGGCCGTCGAGCCGCTGGATGCCTCGATGACCGGTTTGCCCTTGCGGATCCAGCCGTTGCAGAGTCCGTAGAGGAACAGCGACCGGGCCAGCCGGTGCTTGAGGCTGCCGGTGGGGTGCGTCGACTCGTCCTTGAGGTAGAGGTCGATGTTCCAGTGCTCCGGCAGCGGGAAGCGCAGGAGGTGGGTGTCCGCCGAACGGTTGGCGTCGGCCTGGACCTTGCGTACGGCTTCCTTGAGCCACGCCCGGTAGTCGGGGTCGCTGCGGTCGGTGTCCACGGTCGCCATGACGTCACCGTCGGATCTCGGCTCACTGGTGTCCATCAGCGGGGTCTCCTTCGGGTGACTGAGGTGCTCCGGAGGCCCCACGATATTCCCCCCACCTGCACAAACGTTTACTTTGACAGCTCATAGCCCTCCCTTGGCCCACGTGTCGCGGAGTCCCGCCGTCCGGCCGGCACAACCGCCCGGAACCGGCCTCGTCGCGGTCTGGTGCGCACGCCCGCGGCCGGGCAGACTTGCAGAAGCCGGCACAAGGGGGGCGAAGTCGTCATGGCCGAAACAGAATTCAGCGCGGCGGAGTTCGACACTGCCGAGTTCGTCGCGAACGACGTCAGGATCCAGCGGTGGGCGCGGTCGCTCACCCGGGCGGGGCAGGTGATCGTCAAGGACGGGCGGCTGGCGCTGCTCACGAGCAACGGCCGGGAGATCGACAGCGCACCGCTGTCGGCGGTGAGCGCCGGGAAGGCCTGGTTCCTGTCGGCCGACTCCGCGATCGCACGGCTCAACGGGGTCCGCTACCGGCTGACGATGGGGCAGCGCAACCGGAGGCCGGGCGGGGCCCTTCCGGTACGCAGATTCCTGGAGACGCTGCGGAGCGCCGCGGGACGGAGGTCCTGACGCCGGGGGTCGTCCCGGCGTGAACGTCGCACGTGGCCGCGGGCCCCGATTCGGCGGACGGCCTCGACGCCGTGCCCGCTCCGGGAGTTGCACGGGCACCGCGGACGCTGCGGCACGCTGTGGACACCGCGAGTTGCGGAGCCCAATCCCCTGAGTCACGCTGGTCACACGTCACTGATGGTGCACCGGTGGTGACAGCGAAAGCCGCCGCCGGAAGCCGCCAGGGCGGACCACGCATGACCAGAAACAGCAGTCAGCCATCTGCTGGATCCGCTTCTTCGTCTTCTTCCGGACCTATTTCGGGGAGTCGCAGCCGTGATCAGCGAGCCAAGCAGGCACTGCGCGGTGGAGCTCCAGGCCCTGCCGTCGCGGATCGGTCAGGTCCGCAGAATCATTTCGGCGCAACTGCGCTACTGGCATCTCGATCCTCTGATCGACCATGCCGCGCTGGGTGTCACCGAACTGCTGACCAACGTCCACCGGCATGCACAGCCGGACAAATCGTGCACCGTCGAGATCGAGCTGCTGCTCGACCGGCTGACGGTCTCCGTCCACGACCACGACCCCCGGCTGCCGACCGTGTGCGACGCCGACTCGTCCGCCACCTCCGGGCGCGGACTGGCGATGATCGCCGCGGTCAGCGAGAGCTGGGGCATGCGACCGAGCGATGACGCGGGGAAGGTCATCTGGTTCACCCTGCCCGCCCCATCCTTCACCACCGCCCTGCCCACCCTCCCGGTGTACGGGTCGACGACCGACGGCCCCTTCACCACGGACGTCGTGGGGCTCCTGGAGCCGACAGCGGTACGAAAGCGGGCCCGGTCGACCGTGGTCGGCTGACAGGCCCGGCGGCGCGGTTCGCGGGCACCCCGACGGAGCGCATCGCCACAAGCGCGCCGGTCCCCGGACCGGCGCGCTCCTGCGCGTCGCGCCTTCACCCGATCCAGGGCCCGGGCCCGGGTCCTGGCCCGGGTCCTCCGGTGAGCAGACGGCCGGCCCCTGCCCGCTCCGCGAGCCGGTCGTGTCCCGCCAGAGGGCCGGCTTGTCAGGCCAGGGCCGCGAGCGGGTCGTCGAGCACGGGCTGCCAGGCCAACTCGGCAGCTCCCACCAGGCTGTTGTGGTCGAGCGTGCAGGCGAGGATGGGCACACTGCCGCTGCGGCCCCAGAGGCTGCGGTCCGCGACGACGGCCCTGAGCCTCTCCGGGTCGGCCTCCAGGAGGTCGCGGTGCAGCCCGCCCAGGATGATCCGGTCCGGGTTGAGAATGTTGACCAGGCCTGCGAGACCGAGGCCGAGCCGGTCGATCAGCTCCTCGGATGCCGCCCGCACAGCCGGGTCGTCGTACTCGGCGCGCAGAAGGTCGCCGGACTGCTTGAGCAGGGACTCCTCGGGGCCCGGTTCCCGGCGGGCGGCGGTGAGGAAGGCCAGCGGGTCCGTCTCGACGTCGAGGCAGCCACGTCCGCCGCAGTGGCACGGGCGCCCCTCGGGGTTCACCGTGAGGTGCCCCACCTCAAGGGCGAGCCCCGAACTCCCCGTGTGCAGACGCCCGTCCAGGACGAGCGCACCTCCCACGCCGCGGTGACCGGTGGCGACGCACAGCAGGTGCTGCGCGCCGAGTCCCGCGCCGTGCCGGTGCTCGGCAAGGGCGGCGAGGTTGACGTCGTTCCCGGTGAAGGCGGGCTCGTGGATGCCCACCTCGCGTACGCACGCGGCGAAGATCTCCCGGACGGGCGCACCCGCGGGCCAGGCGAGATGCAGCGGGTTCAGAGCCGTGCCCTCGGGTTCGGCCACGGCGGAGGGTACGGCGAGCCCTGCACCGACGCAGCGCAGTCCGCTCTCGCGCAGCAGCCGGGCACCGGCCTCGACGACCTCGCCGAGCACCTGGGCGGGGTCGGCCATGACGGCGACGCAGCCGGGGGCGGTGGCCACGATCCTGCCCCCGAGCCCCACGAGTGCGGCCCGGAAACCGTCGGAGTGCACCTGGGCGGCGAGGGCCACCGGGCCGCTGTCCAGGACGGAGAGGCGGTGCGAGGGGCGGCCCTGCGAACCGGCCGCCGACCCCGGGCTCGAGTCGACCTTGATGAGCCCGAGCGCTTCGAGTTCGGCGGCCACCGCACCGGCGGTGGCACGGGTGACGCCGAGTTCGGAGGTCAGCACGGCACGAGTGGGGGCACGCCCGGTGTGGACCAGCTCCAGGGCGGGCCCGAGCGCGCTGCGGCCCCTCTCCAACTTCGTCCGCGTGGTGGTCGACTTGCCGTTCATGGGGGCGAGTCTCCCATGATCCGGAGCCACTGCCGACGCCGCGGCATCCAGCGGCGTTCACCGGCCGGTCACCGTGACGACCCTGTTCCACGCGCCGCCGAAAGGTCGCTGTCCCTCGGCTACGGCGGGATGGTCCTGGGGCCGCCGGTGATCGGATTCCTCACCGGCCGGTGCTGGCACACCCGCAGGGCGCCTGACGCTCTGGGACGATCACCGCCGTGGAGATTTCGGATCACCTGGCGTCGCCGGGGCGCGACAGCCCACGCGCAGGCCCGGGGACGCCGCGGACGCCCGCCCGGGCAGGGCTTCTTGTCGCCGACCGTCACTCCTGTGACACTCCGGGTATGCAACGTCGCACTCAGGCCCAGCGGGACGCCGCAACCATCGAGACCGGCTACGCCCTGCTGAGCGGAGCCTTCGTGGCCGTCGCCACCTTCATCGGAGTGTCACTTCCCGCGTTGGTCCTCGAACTCCCGGTCACGGGCGAGCGTCTGCTGCTCCGGACCGGCGCCGCACTGGGCGCCGCGGCGTTCGCCGTCCGCGTGGTGCATGTGCTCCGGCGGTTCCCGCTGGGGCCCGTGGCCCAGGACGAACACCCGGCTCAGCCGAGCCGGCCGGGGCATGCGAGCTCCGACTCGTAGGCGGGC
The DNA here is from genome assembly GCF_042803195.1 of Streptomyces sp. NPDC057428. Classification (NCBI taxonomy): domain Bacteria; kingdom Bacillati; phylum Actinomycetota; class Actinomycetes; order Kitasatosporales; family Streptomycetaceae; genus Streptomyces; species Streptomyces sp. NPDC057428. The sequence goes on along the minus strand of NZ_JBHVCT010000004.1, from coordinate 131,281 downwards.
ACGACCAGTTGGGACCGGCCCTGGTGCACAGCTTGACCGTGGCGCGACTGACGTGTGTCTCGGCGGTGAGGTGGCCGGCCACGAGCCGGCGGGCGATCGCCTCGTCGGACGGTGTCGGGGGTCGCCCGGCTGCGCCTTCCGGCCCGGGCGCCGGCTCCCGCGTCAGGTTCGCCCGCGGCTGGTTCTCGTACCCCGTCCGCGCAGGAGTCCGACCGAGTGCCCGAGCTCCTCGGCAGCCCGCCGGAAGAACGGCTCACGGTCCTCCACGACCCGGTGGAACTGACCGAAGAGCTCGAAGGAGATCAGCCCGAAGAGCTGTGCCCATGCCGCGATGAGGGCCGTGACCACGGCGGGCGGGAGGTCGGGTGCCAGCTCGTCCGCCATGCGTTCGGCCTCGGGGCGCAGGTCGGCGTCGAGCGAGGGGGCGGCAAGTCCATCGTCACTGTGGGCCTCTCGTACGACCCCCATGAACACGAGGCCGACCCGGGATGCGGGGCCGATGGTGTCCTGGGGCGCGATGTAGCCGGGGACGGGAGAGCCGTAGATCAGCGCGTACTCATGCGGATGGGCGAGAGCCCAGTCACGGGCGGCGCATGCTACCGCCGCCCATCGGGCGGGGTGACCGCCCGACGTACCACGCGCCACCTCCCACGCGGCCTCCGCAGCTTCACCCACCGCGTCGTAAGCATCGATGATCAGGGCCGTCAGCAGGTCGTCACGGCTGGGGAAGTAGCGGTAGAGCGCGGAGGAGGCCATGCCGAGCTCCCGGGCGACGGCGCGCAGGGAGACTTTCGCCGCGCCCTCCGCGGCGAGCTGCTTCCGCGCCTCGTCCTTGATCGCCGCGGTGATTTCGATACGGGCACGTTCTCTGGCTCCTCGGATGGTGCTCATTGCTTCAGCGTGCCATGAAAGCAGAGCACCGGACAACAAAGAGAGCACCGCTCTTGCTTTGGTGCGCCGCACCAGTGCACACTGATCTCAAGCGAGAGCACCGCTCTCCCAATGTCTCTCTCCACGGCAGGGGCCCACCGATGTCGCAGCAGCCGTACTACCTCCAGGCCAACGCCTTCGTCCAGCGGATGAACAGCATCGTCGGCTGGCTCGCACGCCACGGCGTCAGCCTTCTCGGATCCGCCGAGATGTCCGTAAGGGGTCGCAAGAGCGGCCGGATGCAGCGCATCCCCGTCAACCCCCACCACTACGAGGGCGTCCAGTACCTGGTCTCCGCCCGCGGCCACTCGCAGTGGGTACGCAACATGCGAGTGGCCGGCGGCGGGGAGCTGAAGGTGGGCCGGAAGGTCCACGTGTTCACAGCGGTGGAGATCGCGGACGACGAGCAGAAGGTGCGGATCGTCCGCGCCTACCTGAAGCGCTGGGGCTGGGAGGTCAACCAGTACTTCCAGGGCGTCACCGTGAAGTCGACCGACGCCGAACTCCTGGCCGCCTGCCCGGACCACCCGGTCTTCCGGATCACGGTCGAGGGCTGACCCCGTCCGCTCCCCGCCGGTCCATCGCATGCAGTGCCCGCTGTGCCAGCGGATGCGAACGGACCAGCTCCGCCAGCGAGGTCGTTCCACGGGTGATCCCGGCGAACGCGTTCCAGGCGGGACGGAAGCCCGTCAGCACAGCGTGCAGGAGACCGGGACGCCGCTCGAACAGCCGGAGCATGCGGCGCCCGACGCTCATCTCCACACCGAGTCCGGCCTTGATGGCGAACGCGTAGTTGAGCGCCTGCCGGCGGGCGTCGACCGCGTCGTGCGACTCGGCGATCCGCACCGCCCATTCACCGGCGAGCCGCCCGGACCGCAGAGCGAAGGAGATGCCCTCCCTCGTCCAGGGTTCCAGCAGCCCGGCGGCGTCACCGCAGACCACCACCCGGCCGCGTGAGAGCGGCGAGTCGTCGCTCCGGCACCGGGTCAGATGGCCGGAGGAGACAGTCGGCTCGAAGCCGGCGAGGCCCAGCCGGCCGACGAAGTCCTCCAGATAGCGCTTCGTCCCCGCGCCGTCACCGCGCGCCGAGATGACGCCGACGGTCAGCGTGTCGCCCTTGGGGAAGACCCAGCCGTAACTCCCGGGCATCGGCCCCCAGTCGATGAGCACCCGGCCGGCCCAGTCCTCGGCGACCGTCGCGGGCACCGGAATCTCCGCCTCGAGGCCGAGGTCGACCTGGTCGAGCTTCACCCCGACATGGGCTCCTATGCGGCCGGCGCTGCCGTCCGCACCGACGACGGCACGGGCGAGAACCGTCTCACCACCGGCCAGCACCACGGCGACGGTACGGCGGTCCGGTACGGCGGGGCCGTGCTGCTCCACCCGCGTCACCGTGGCACCCGTACGCAGCTCGGCGCCCGCCTTCTGCGCCTCCTGCACCAGACCGGCGTCGAACTCCGGCCGGTTGATGAGCCCGAAGAGCATGCGCCTGGACCTGCGGGTCCGGGACAGCTTCCCGTTGAGCGAGAAGGTCACCGCGTGGATCCGGTCCTTCAGGGGGAGTTCGAACCCCGGAGGCAGGGAATCCCGCGAAAAGCCGATGATTCCGCCCCCGCACGTCTTGTACCGGGGGATCTCCGCCTTCTCCAGCAACAGCACCCGCCGCCCCGCGACGGCTGCCGCGTACGCCGCGGAAGCTCCGGCCGGACCCGCGCCGACCACGACGACGTCCCATACCCACGACTCTTGCGGTACCGACGACGACTCTTCCGGCTCACGTCCGGCGTCTGCGTTCTCGCTGCTCACGATGTGCTTCTGCTCCCGATCCGACCAGTGACCCCAACTGCTCACGGCATCCTACGGCGCGGCGCGGCCGAGCTCCTCTGTGGGAGGATCAGCCATGAATTCGTCGTACACGCAACGTCGTACCCATGGCGTCGCACACGGTCGCGCCGACACCGCGCCATAGTCCTAACGTCGCACCCACCAGGAGCGTGCCCATGACCGCCCGTCCGATTTCCGAGACCGTTGCCTCGCTGATGCCCCGTGCCAAGGCGGAGCTGACCGAGCTGGTGGCTTTCAGGTCGGTGGCGGACCCGGCGCAGTTCCCCAGAAGCGAGTGCGAGGCTGCGGCCGGCTGGGTCGCCGACACGCTGCGGGAAGACGGCTTCCAGGACGTCGCCCTCCTCGACACCCCCGACGGAACCCAGTCGGTGTTCGGCTACCTGCCCGGACCGGCAGGCGCGCCCACTGTGCTGCTCTACGCCCACTACGACGTGCAGCCGCCGCTGGACGAGGCTGCGTGGCTGTCCCCGCCGTTCGAGCTGACGGAGCGCGACGGCCGCTGGTTCGGCCGGGGCGCCGCGGACTGCAAGGGCGGACTCATCATGCACCTGCTCGCCCTGCGCGCCCTCAAGGCGAACGGCGGCGTCCCGGTCTCCGTCAAGGTGATCGCGGAAGGCTCGGAGGAGCAGGGCACGGGCGGGCTCGAACGGTACGCCGAGGCGCACCCCGAGCTCCTGGCCGCAGACGCGGTCGTCATCGGCGACACCGGGAACTTCCGGGTCGGCCTGCCCACCGTCACGGCCACGCTGCGCGGTATGACCATGCTCCGGGTGCAGTTGGACACCCTCGCGGGAAATCTGCACTCGGGTCAGTTCGGCGGCGCGGCCCCGGACGCCCTGGCCGCGATGATCCAGTTGCTGGCGTCCCTGCGGGCCGAGGACGGCACGACGACGGTGGACGGCCTCACCGCGGACGCCCGGTGGGACGGGCTGCAGTACCCCGAGGACGAGTTCCGCAAGGACGCCAAGGTCATCGACGGCGTGGAACTGATCGGCACGGGTACGGTAGCCGACCGGATCTGGGCGAGGCCCGCGGTCACCGTCGTAGGCATCGACTGCCCGCCGGTGGTCGGAGCCACCCCGTCCCTCCAGGCGAGTGCCCGGGCCCAGATCAGCCTGCGGGTGCCGCCGGGCCAGGACGCCGTCGAGGCCACGAAGCTGCTGACCGCCCACCTCGAGTCGCACGCGCCCTGGGGAGCCAGGGTCACCGTCGAGCAGGTCGGCCACGGGCAGCCGTTCCGCGCGGACACCGACAGCCCCGCGTACACGTCGATGGCCGAGGCCATGCGGCTCGCCTACCCCGGCGAGGAGATGCAGGTCTCGGGCATGGGGGGCTCCATTCCGCTGTGCAACACCCTGGCCGGACTGTATCCGCAGGCGGAGATCCTGCTGATCGGGCTGAGTGAGCCCGAGGCCCAGATCCACGCGGTGAACGAGAGCGTGTCCCCCGAGGAGCTCGAGCGGCTCTCAGTCGCCGAGGCGCTGTTCCTGCAGAAGTACGCGGAGTCCAAGGCGGTCTGACAGCGTGCCCGCGCCGCCGCGTGCCAGGCCGGCGGCATGACCGCGTCGGCGCGGGTGACGTACCGGCGGGGGTGGCGTGCCCTGAATCGACCGCGCGCCTCCCACGCTGCGGTTCGACGCAGGTGACCGGCGGCGGACCGCCGGAGGCTAACCGCCCACCGGCACGCCCGCCTCCAGGTTCAGCACAGTGGCCCGCTCTCGGGCACGCAGCGCCCAGCGCAGCCGCTCGAAGCGGGTGGGAGGCAGCAGGCCTGCCGCCTCCTCCTCGGTGACGAACCGCCAGCCCCGCAGCTCGGACCCCGGCAGGAGCAGCTGTGCGGCCTCCCCCGCGCGCAGCCGACCGCCGTCGAAGAGGAAGCGCAGTCCTCCGTACGCCGGCGGTCTGGGCGCCTCCCAGTCGACGACCAGGAGCGTGGGCACCGTCTCAAGGCTCAGCCCGAGTTCCTCGGCGACCTCCCGTACTCCGGCCTGCGCCGGCGCCTCACCGCGCTCCACCACTCCGCCGGGGAACTCCCAGCCGGGCTTGTAGGTGGGGTCGACGAGCAGGACCCGGCCCTGCTCGTCGAAGAGGAGTACCCCCGACGCAACGGTCTCGGCACTCGGTGGGGGGGTCTGCACGATGCCGCACTCCCTGGCCTGACCGCTGCTCAGGGCCTCGGCGATGCGTTCGGCCGTCCCGTGCGCAGTGAGCGCGCTGGTGTCGATGGTGTGGGCGTCGGCCTTGATCCAGCCGAGCGCCGCCCGGTAGGCCTCGATGTGCTCGTAGGCCCATTCCCGGATGCGCTCACTGTGCCCAGGGTCGTCAGCGAACTCCTCGCGCTCGGCGATCCGTTGCCGCAGGATCGTTTCCTCTGCTGACAGCAGCACATGCCGAACGGGTATGCGCCGGGAGGCGAGTTCGCCGAATATCTCGTCCCGGTAGTCCTGCCTCAGCAGGGTCATCGGCACCACCAGCACCCCGGACAGCTCGGCGAGCAGTGCGGCGGCCGTGTCGACCACCAGCCGCCGCCAGATCGGCAGGTCCTGGAAGTCGGTCACCTCCGCGAGTTTCTTCTGGGGCAGCATCCGGCGCAGTCCACCGCCGATCAGCTCGGGGTCGTACAGCGTGCTGTTCGGGATCAGATCGATCAGTTCGCAAGCGGCGCTGGTCTTGCCCGCGCTGAACGCACCGTTGATCCAGACGATCACGGGTCCCCCTCTTCCGTAGCCCCCTGTGGCTTGCCCGCAACACCCCGCTGCGGAAACCCCGTGGGGGCGGTGCGGTTGCGCCGGGGCGGCAGCCGGGAGCGTCCCACTGTACGAGCGCGTGCGGCCGTGCGGCCCGTAACGGGGGACGGCGGGCGTCGTTGGAGCGGATAGCCACAGGAACGACGAACGGGGGTGCGCGGTGCGCCGCACGGTACTCGAGCAGTTTCCCGCAGGGGGGCCGCGGGGCAGCCGGCCCGCGGAGGAGTTCGCCGCCGCACGTCGCGGCGAGGGGTTGGCCGCGGAGGTCGTGATGGATCTGGAAAAGGACGCGTTCCTCGTGGTGGTGCCCCAGCAGACGGCGGACCGGGGCCGCAGGCCACGCTGATCCGGCACTGCAGGGCTGCTGAGCCGCCTCGCCCCCTGGCACCCGGCTCCGGACCTACTGCCTGGCCGCGGCCCGTACCCCGTTCACCGCGGCGGGCCGGAGGATCGAGGCCGCGGCCGCCGCGCCCACCAGCCCAGCGTCCGTGCCCATCACCGCGGAGGTCACCGTGAGGCCCTGGACGAAGGAGAGCGTGGCGTAATCGCGCAGAGCCTTGCGCAGCGGCGCGAAGAGCACCTCACCGGCACCGGCCACTCCCCCGCCGATCACCGCGATGTCGATGTCCGCCAGCGTGGCGGTGGCGGCGATCCCGGCGGCCAGTGCCTGGGCGGCTCTGCCGAAGGAAGCGACCGCGACCGGGTCCCCGGCCCGCGCCGCGGCGGCCACCGCCGCCGCCGTGTCGTCGCCGTCGGGTCCCGGACGCCAGCCGTTCTCCAGGGCGCGCCGGGCGATGTTGGGCCCACTGGCGATGCGTTCCACGCACCCACGCGCGCCGCACGGGCAGAGGTCGCCGTCCAGGTCGACGCTGATGTGACCGATGTGACCGGCGTTGCCCGAAGGGCCGGGGTGGAGCTTTCCGCCGAGGACGAGCCCGCCACCGACTCCGGTGGACACGACCAGGCACAGCGCGTTGTCGTAGCCGCGGGCGGCGCCGAGCCAGTGCTCGGCCGCGGTCATCGCGACCCCGTCGCCGACCAGCGAGACCGGCATCCCGCCGGTCGCGGCGGCGACCCGGTCGACCAGCGGGAAGCCGCGCCAGCCCGGGACGTTGACCGGGCTGACCGTGCCTGCGGAGGCGTCGACGGGGCCCGCGCTGCCGACGCCGACCGCGCTCACCCGGTGCCACAGGGGGGAGGCGGTCAGTTCCGACAGGACGTCACCCACGGCACCCATGACCGACTCGGCACCTTCCCGCGCGGGGGTCGGCCGCTGCGCGCGTACGAGGAGGGACCCGCTTCCGTCCACCAACGCGCCGGCGATCTTGGTGCCGCCGATGTCGAGCGCGGCGACGAGGTCGGTATGCATCGGTGTGGACTCTCCGGAGGGGTGAGGGGCAGGACCTGCGACTTCGGTCGGGGGTCCTCCCCAGTCTCCATTCTGTTGACAACGTTGTCCAGGCCCTATGCTCGACGCCACAGCTTCCGGACCTCCCCGGCACCGCGGGAGAGTCGCCCGAAACACCCGTTCCCGACGACAGGACAGCACACCGTGGCCGAGACCACCCGTCATCCCGAGTCCCGCTACGGCAACAGGCCGACCATGAAGGACGTGGCGGCCAGAGCCGGAGTGGGCCTCAAGACGGTCTCCCGCGTGGTGAACAGCGAACCCGGGGTCACTCCCGACACGGAACGCCGCGTGCAGGAGGCGATCGACGCCCTGGGCTTCCGCCGGAACGACAGCGCGCGGGTTCTGCGCAAGGGGCGCACCGCCTCCATCGGCCTGGTCCTGGAAGATCTCGCCGACCCCTTCTACGGGCCGCTGAGCCGCGCCGTGGAGGAGGTGGCCCGTGCCCACGGGGCCCTGCTGATCAACGGCTCCAGCGCCGAGGACCCGGACCGCGAGCAGGAGCTCGTCCTCGCACTGTGCGCCCGCCGGGTCGACGGACTGATCGTGATTCCCGCGGGCGACGACCACCGCTATCTGGAGCCCGAGATGAAGGCCGGCATCGCCACCGTCTTCGTCGACCGCCCGGCGGGCCGGGTCGATGCTGACATGGTCCTCTCGGACAGCTTCGGTGGCGCCCGCGAGGGCGTCGCTCATCTCGTGGCGCACGGCCACCGCCGGATCGGCTTCGTCGGCGACCAGCCGCGCATCCACACCGCGACGGAGCGGCTGCGGGGCTACCACGCGGCCCTGACGGAAGCCGGGATAGAGGTTCAGGACTCCTGGGTGTCCCTCGGACCGACCGACCCCGACCGGGTGAGGGCAGCCGTGGAGACCATGCTGTCCGGCCCCGAGCCGGTGACCGCACTCTTCTCGGGCAACAACCGGGTGACCGTCACCGCCGTACGCGTCCTCGCCGAGTGCGACCGCCGGATCGCGCTGGTCGGCTTCGACGACATCGAGCTCGCCGACCTGCTCGGCATCACGGTGATCTCGCAGGACGCCGCGGCGGTCGGCCGGACCGCGGCGGAGCACCTGTTCCGCCGCCTGGACGGCGCGGGCCACCCGCCGGCCAGGGTGGAGCTCCCGACCCGGCTGATTCCCCGCGGCTCGGGGGAACTGCCGCCGGCCTGATGTCGCTTACGGCGCCTTCACGGTCAGCGCGCCGCGGCGCGGCGACGCGAAGGTGTCGACGTCTTCCCGGGTCAGACCGGTCGCCGTCTCGACCTCCGCGGCGTCCAGGGCGCCGCAGTCGATACCCCGCAGCAGATAGCCGCTGAGCGCCTTGGCGGTGGCCGGCTCGTCCATGACGTCGCCGCCGGCCTTGGCCACGTAGGCGGCGAGCCGGGAGGCGGCCTGGCCCAGCCCCTCGCGGTAGAAGGTGTATACGGCCGCGTAACGCGTGGGCAGGTGGCCCGGGTGCATGTCCCAGCCCTGGTAGTAGGCGCGGGCCAGAGCGCGGCGGGTGAGGCCGTGGTGGAGGCGCCAGGCGTCGTGGACCTGCTGGACGGATCCGACCGGGAGCACGTTGGTGGAGCCGTCGCAGACGCGCACTCCGGTACCCGCGGCGGCGACCTGCATGACGGCCTTGGCGTGGTCGGCGGCGGGGTGGTCGCTCGCCTGGTAGGCCGGGCTGACGCCCACGCAGGCGCTGTAGTCGAAGGTGCCGTAGTGCAGGCCGGTCGCCCGGCCACGGGCGGCGTCGATCATGCGGGCGACGGCGGCGGTGCCGTCGGCGGCGAGGATCGACTGGCTGGTCTCGATCTGGATCTCGAACCCGAGGCGCCCGGCAGGCAGACCGTGAGCCTGCTCGAAGGCCTCCAGGATCCGCACGAAGGCGGTGACCTGTTCGGGGTAGGTCACCTTGGGCAGCGTCAGGACGAGCCCGTCAGGAAGGCCTCCGGCCCGCATGAGGCCGGTCAGGAAGATGTCCGTTGTGCGGATACCGCGGTCGCGCACGGCGGCTTCCATGCACTTCATGCGGATGCCCATGTACGGCGCGGCCGTCCCGTCGGCGTACGCCTCGGCGACCAGCCGGGCCGCGCGGGCCGCGGCCTCGTCCTCCTCGGCGTCCGGACGCGGCCCGTAGCCGTCCTCGAAGTCGATCCGGATGTCCTCGACGGGCTCGCGCTCCAGCTTGGCGCGAACACGGTCGTAAACGGGCGCTGCGAGCTCCCGCGGAATCCCGAGGACCGAGGCGAAGGTGCCGGCGTCGGCGGCGTGCTCGTCGAGCGCCGCGAGGGCCCGGTCGCCCCAGCTGCGGATGGTGGTCGCGGTGAAGGCGTCGGCGGGTACGTAGACGGTGTGGACCGGCTGGCGCGTCCCGGGGTCTCCCGGGTAACGGCGGGCGAGTTCGGCGTCGACACCCGCGAGGGAGGCGCTGATCTCCTCACCGACCGCGCCGGCGAGGCTCGTCGCCACCTTCTCCTGCTGACCCATGGCCGTACCCTCCAGTGTCGCTACTTCCGCTTCCCGGAATCTTTAATCCGCATAGTGAAGTTATAAGTCTCCCGGTTCCTCGTCAATGGTGATCGGAAACGGCCTGGGGCCGCGCGGTGGAGAACACCACGCGGCCCCAGGCCGTCGTACGGGCAAGACTTCCGCCGGGTCAGCCCTTGCGGGACTTGACCTCGTCGGTGAGCTGCGGGACCACGGCGAACAGGTCGCCGACGACGCCGTAGTCGACGAGGTCGAAGATGGGCGCCTCGGCGTCCTTGTTGACCGCGACGATGGTCTTCGAGGTCTGCATGCCGGCGCGGTGCTGGATCGCGCCGGAGATGCCCGAGGCGATGTACAGCTGCGGCGAGACGGACTTGCCGGTCTGGCCCACCTGGTTGGTGTGCGGGTACCAGCCGGCGTCGACAGCGGCGCGCGAGGCACCGACAGCCGCACCGAGGGAGTCGGCGAGCGCCTCGATGATCGCGAAGTTCTCCGCACCGTTGACACCACGGCCGCCGGAGACGACGATCGCGGCCTCCGTCAGCTCCGGGCGCCCGGTCGACTCGCGCGGCGTGCGCGAGAGGACCTTGGTGCCGGTCGCCGTCGCGGAGAAGGAGACCGCGAGGGCCTCGACGGCACCCGCGGCCGGGGCGGCCTCGACGGCGGCCGAGTTCGGCTTGACCGTGATGACCGGAACGCCCTTGGAGACACGGGACTTCGTGGTGTACGAGGCGGCGAACGCGGACTGCGTCGCGACCGGCCCCTCGGCGCCGGCCTCCAGGTCGACGGCGTCGGTGATGATGCCGGAGCCGATGCGCAGCGCGAGGCGAGCGGCGATCTCCTTGGCCTCCGCGGAGGAGGGAAGGAGCACGGCCGCCGGGGACACCGCGTCGTAGGCGGCCTGGAGGGCGTCCACCTTCGGTACGACGAGGTAGTCGGAGAACTCCGGAGCGTCGGCGGTGAGCACCTTGACCGCACCGTGCTCGGCGAGTGCGGCGGCGGTGTCGGCCGCACCGTTGCCGAGAGCGACGGCGACCGGCTCGCCGATGCGGCGGGCGAGCGTCAGCAGCTCCAGGGTGGGCTTGCGGACGGCACCGTCCACGTGGTCGACATAGACGAGAACTTCAGCCATGGGACTTCAATCTCCTGCGTGCGAGGTGGTGCGGGGCGGTGGAGGGGACGACCGGGGCTCAGATGAACTTCTGGCCCGCGAGGAACTCGGCCAGCTGCTTGCCGCCCTCACCCTCGTCCTTGACGATCGTGCCCGCCGTGCGAACAGGACGCTCGGCCGCGGAGTCGACCGCGGTCCAGGAGCCGCCCAGCCCGACCTCGTCCGCCTCGATCTCGAGGTCCTCGAGGTCCAGGGACTCGACCGGCTTCTTCTTGGCCGCCATGATGCCCTTGAACGACGGGTAGCGGGCCTCGCCCGACTGGTCGGTCACGGAGACCACTGCGGGGAGGGCCGCCTCGAGCTGCTCGCTCGCGGTGTCACCGTCGCGGCGGCCCCTGACCGAGCCTCCCCCGACCGAGACTTCGGAGAGCAGCGTGACCTGCGGGACGCCGAGGCGCTCCGCGAGCAGCGCCGGAAGGACGCCCATGGTGCCGTCCGTCGACGCCATGCCGCAGATGACCAGGTCGTAACCGGTCTTCTCGACGGCCTTGGCCAGCACCAGCGAGGTGCCGATGACGTCGGTGCCGTGCAGGTCGTCGTCCTCGACGTGGACGGCCTTGTCGGCGCCCATCGACAGCGCCTTGCGCAGCGCGTCCTTGGCGTCCTCGGGGCCCACCGTGAGCACGGTGATCTCCGCGTCGTCCGCCTCGTCGGCGATCTGCAGTGCCTGCTCGACGGCGTATTCGTCGAGCTCCGACAGCAGACCGTCGACGTCGTCACGGTCCAGGGTCAGGTCATCGGCGAAATGCCGGTCGCCGGTGGCGTCGGGCACGTACTTCACACAGACAACGATCCTCAAGCTCACGCCGGCTCTCCTACTGCATCGTCATTTCTGGGCTGCCTTGTTGCACGCAGCATAGGCGCCTCATCGGGCGGTTCCCGGTCGGGAGACCGTGCCCCCAGCTGAATATTACTCGCCAGTACACCCAGTACGTTACCCATAAGCAAGCGCTTGGAACTGTGACGTAGCCAACCAGGCCCGCCCCTGCACCGTCCCGCTCGCCCTCAGTCTCGCAGAGCCGTGAAACGGCCTTGGTGGTAGACCAGCGGCCTGCCGCCCCCGGACGGGTCCCCCGACTCCACCTCGGCGATCACGATGCGGTGGTCGCCCGCCGGAATCCTGGCCACCACACGGCAGACCAGCCATGCCACCACCCCGTCGAGCAGGGGCACGCCCTCCGGCCCCCCGCGCCAGCGGGTGGCCGGCCCGAACCGGTCGGCACCGCTGCGGGCGAAGGTCGCCGCGAGTTCCTGCTGGTCCTCGCCGAGCAGGTGCACGCCTATGTGCTCCGCCTCCCCGACGACGGGCCAGCTGGAGGACGCCGTGCCCACCCCGAAGGAGATGAGCGGCGGTTCGGCGGCTACGGAGTTGAGGGACGTCGCCGTGAAGCCGACGGGCTTGTCACCCGCGGCCGTGATCACCGCCACTCCCGCGGCGTGCTGCCGGAACACGGATCGCAGGAGCTCGGGTACAGCTGTCCGGGGAGTGCCGAGGCTGGGCGAGGCCGTCATGGAGAAGTCCTTCTGGGAGAGTGCGTACGGGGCCGTGGGCAGGCCAGGCACCCGGACAGCGCGCACCCGCGTGGCGCACGAGGTCGACGTGGACCCGCCGGGCGAGAAGGAGTTCCGGCGGCATGTCGTCAGACTGACGATTCGTTGTGTACACAGTCAAGTGCGTCCCGTCATGTGGGAGATGCGTCACGGCCTGTCACATCGCCTGCCCCAGCGCGGCGACGACATCCGCGGTGCGCGGCTGCCCCGTCGCCCGCCGGACCACGCGGCCGGCCGCATCGAGCACCAGGACGGTGGGCGTCCGGCTGATGCGAAGGCTGCGGACCAGCTCGAGACGGGCCTCGGCGTCGACCTCGACGTGCACGACCCCCTCGACCATCCCGGCAACTTCGGCAAGGACGCGCCGGGTAGCACGGCACGGCTGACAGAACGCGCTCGAGAACTGCACGAGGGTCGCCCTGTCCCCGAGTTCCGCACCCAGTCGGGCCGCGTCCAGTGTGCCGTCGGCCTTCGGCCCGTCCATCCCTGATCCCCTCCCGGAGCTCTGCGCAGAACGTCAGCACCCGGCGGGCGTATTACATTCCCGGAGGTTTCACGTGACGAGAATCTCTCGCCAGGGGGCCTTTGGGGCTGGCCACGGCGTCGCGCATGGGGCACCATCGCCACAATGCCGAAAACCTACGGCTGCGTAACTTCCGCGGGGGGAACCCTCCCCAGGCATTGACGAAGGGTCTTCATCCAGATGGCAGAGCTCGTCTATCGGCCGGTCATCGGCGCCGCACGCACGCTGTTCAAGGCGCTCGACCTGAAGATCGACACCCAGGGTTCGGAGCACATCCCGAAGACCGGTGGCGCGGTTCTGGTCAGCAACCACATCAGCTATCTGGACTTCATCTTCTCCGGACTCGGCGCCCTGCCGCAGAAGCGGCTCGTCCGCTTCATGGCGAAGGACTCGGTGTTCCGCCACAAGGTCTCCGGCCCCCTGATGCGCGGCATGAAGCACATCCCCGTGGACCGGGCGCAGGGCGAGGACGCCTACGCGCACGCACTCGCGTCCCTGCGCTCGGGTGAGATCGTCGGTGTGTTCCCCGAGGCGACCATCTCGCAGTCGTTCACGCTCAAGAGCTTCAAGTCGGGCGCGGCACGGCTCGCCCAGGAGGCAGGCGTGCCACTTGTCCCCATGGCGCTGTGGGGTACCCAGCGCCTGTGGACCAAGGGCCGCCCGCGCAACTTCAGGCGCAGCCACACCCCGATCACGATCCGCGTGGGCGAGCCCATGGAAGCGCCTGCCGACCAGTACGCGGGCGCGATCACCCGCCGGCTGCGCGAGCGGGTCCAGGAGCTCCTCGAAGCCGCACAGCGGGCCTATCCCGTACGCCCCAAAGACGCCACCGACACCTGGTGGGTACCGGCGCACCTCGGCGGTACGGCTCCGACAGCTGCCGAGGTCCGCGAGCACGGCTGACGACGCCGCACCCACGCGTGCCCGGGCGAAACGTCACGCCGCCGGACGGAGCGTGAGCGCACGCCCGGGCCGGGCGACTCCGTGAGGCGCACCCGGCTCCGGGGCGCCGCTCCGGTCGTCTCCTGGCCGCTCACCGGCCGGCACGGCGGCCGTCGGACATGGCGATGCGGTCGAACGGAACCCTCTCCGTTCGACCGCATAACCGGCTCCGCCCTAGCGGGCCATTTCCTCCTTGAGCGCCAGCACGAAGGCGTCGACGTCCTCCTCGCGGGTGTCGAAGGAGCACATCCAGCGCACGTCGCCGGCCTTCTCGTCCCAGAAGTAGAACCGGAAGCGCTTCTGCAGCCGCTCGCTCACCTCGTGCGGCAGACGCGCGAAGACGGCGTTGGCCTGCACCGGATAGAGGATCTCCACCCCGTCGACCGTCCGGACCCCGTCGGCGAGCCGCTGGGCCATGGCGTTGGCGTGGCGCGCGTTGCGCAGCCACAGGTCCCCTGCCAGCAGCGCCTCCAGCTGGACCGAGACGAAGCGCATCTTGGAGGCGAGCTGCATCGACAGCTTGCGCAGGTGCTTCATGGCACGCACCGAGTCCGGGTTCAGGACGACGACGGCCTCACCGAAGAGCGCGCCGTTCTTGGTGCCGCCGAAGGACAGCACGTCGACGCCGACCGTGTTGGTGAACGTACGCATCGGCACGTCCAGTGCCGCGGCGGCGTTCGCGATCCGGGCACCGTCGAGGTGCACCTTCATGCCCCGCTCGTGGGCGTGCTCGCATATGACGCGGATCTCGTCAGGGGTGTAGACGGTGCCGAGCTCGGTGTTCTGGGTGATCGACACGACCTGCGGCATCGCACGGTGCTCGTCGTCCCAGCCGTACGCCTCGCGGTCGATGAGCTCAGGGGTCAGCTTTCCGTCCGGCGTGGGCACGGTGAGCAGCTTCAGCCCGCCCACACGCTCCGGCGCGCCGCCCTCGTCCACGTTGATGTGGGCGGACCCGGCGCAGATCACCGCACCCCAACGGTCGGTCAGCGCCTGAAGGGCGGTGACGTTGGCCCCGGTGCCGTTGAACACGGGGAAGGCCTCGGCGGTGGGGCCGAAGTGGCTGTGCATGACCCGCTGCAGATGTTCCGTGTAGTCGTCACCGCCGTAGGCGACCTGATGGCCGCCGTTGGCGAGGGCGAGGGCCGCGAGTACCTCGGGATGCACACCGGCGTAGTTGTCACTGGCGAAACCGCGTACCTGCGGATCGTGATGACGTCGCGCGTCGGTCCTTACGGTTGCGGGGTCAGCCACAGACGCTTTCCGTTCAATTCTCCGGCGGGCTTGTCCCAGACACCGGCGATGGCCTCGGCCAGCTCCTGGACGTCCGTGAAGCCCGCGAACTTCGCATTGGGCCGCTCGGCACGCATCGCGTCGTGCACCAGTGCCTTGACCACCAGGATGGCAGCAGCGGCGGTCGGGCCCTCGTCGCCCCCCGCCTTGCGGAAGGCGTCGGCGAGTGCGAGCGTCCATGCCTCGGCCGCCGCCTTGGAGGCGGAGTAGGCGGCGTTGCCCGCAGTGGGACTGCTGGCTCCCGCCGCACTGATCAGCACGTATCGGCCCCGGTCGCTGCGCCCCAGGACGTCATGGAAGGCCAGCGAGGTGGACTGGACGGTCCGGATCAGGAGCTTCTCGAGGAAGTCCCAGTCGGCCAGGCTGGTCTCGGCGAAGCCGGAGCTGCCGCGCCAGCCCCCGACGAGGTGGACCAGGCCGTCGACACGGCCGAATTCCTTCTCCGTCTTGAAGGCCCAGTCACGGGCCGCCGCCGGGTCGAGCAGATCGACGGTGTCGCCGGTGACGGTCGCCCCGCCGTGCGCGTACCGCGCGGCATCGACCGCTTCGGCCAGCCGCTCGGGGTTCGCGTCGGACGCGACCACGGTCGCGCCCGCCTCGGCGAGCCTGAGCAGCGTCGCCCGCCCCGCCGGTCCCGCCGCTCCGGCCACCGCGACGACCGCTCCTTCGAGCGCGCCGCTGTCGGCCCTTACTGTTGCGTTCATCGCCACCGCCTCCTCAGACCGCGCGCTCACGCGGCTGCCCGCCCGGCATCCGCCGCAGTGATCCCCTTGGTGGAGGCGATCACACGCTTCAGCTTCTTCGAGAGCGCCTCATAGAACATGCTCAGGGGAAACTCGTCCGGAAGCACGTCGTCGACGAGCTTACGGGGCGGTTGTGTGAGGTCCAAGGCGTCCGGGCCCTTGGCCCAGCGGGAGCCGGGATGCGGAGAAAGATAGGTCGCGACGAGGTCGTACGCCGCGAACCAGTGCACCAGCTTCGGGCGGTCGATGCCGTCGCGGTAGAGCTGCTCGATCTCTCCGCAGAGCTGGTTGGTGATCTGCGGGGCGCGGGCCCAGTCGATCTTGAGCGTGTTGTCGGTCCAGCGGACCACGTCGTGCTTGTGGAGGTAGGCGAAGAGCAACTGCCCGCCGAGGCCGTCGTAGTTGCGCACGCGCTCGCCGGTGACCGGGAAGCGGAACATCCGGTCGAAGAGCACCGCGAACTGCACGTCACGGCCTTGGCCGAAGCCGTCGGACTCCAGCTTCACGGCCTCCCTGAAGGCGGTGAGGTCGCAGCGCAGCTCCTCGAGCCCGTACATCCAGAACGGCTGCCGCTGCTTGATCATGAAGGGGTCGAAGGGCAGGTCACCGTGGCTGTGGGTGCGGTCGTGGACCATGTCCCAGAGCACGAATGCCTGCTCGCAGCGCTTCTGGTCGCCGAGCATCTCCCGGACGTCGTCGGGCAGCTCCAGGCCGAGCAGGTCGACCGACGCCTCGGTCACCCGGCGGAAGCGGGCGGCCTCGCGGTCGCAGAAGATGCCTCCCCAGCTGAAGCGCTCCGGGGCCTCACGCACGGCGATGGTCTCGGGGAAGAGCACGGCGGAGTTGGTGTCGTAGCCCGCGGTGAAGTCTTCGAAGGTGATGCCGCAGAAGAGCGGGTTGTCGTAACGCGTGGCTTCGAGGTCGGACAGCCACTGGGGCCAGACCATCCGCAGCACGACCGCTTCGAGATTGCGGTCGGGGTTGCCGTTCTGCGTGTACATCGCGAACACGACCAGGTGCTGGAGGCCGTCGGCGCGGTTCTTCGCCGGCTGGAAGGCAAGCAGGGAGTCGAGGAAGTCCGGGACGCCGAAGCCGTCCGCCACCCAGCGGCGCAGGTCCGCGACGAGCGCACGGTGGTAGGCCTCGTCGTGCGGGAGCAGCGGGGACAGCTCCTCGACGGCGGCGGTCACCCGCTCGATGACGGAGGCGGCAGCCTCGGCGGAGGGGGCGTTCTCGGCCTCCAGGTCTATGGAGCCGTCCTTGGACTGCCAGGGGCGCAACTCCTCCACGGCACTCTTGAGCGCGGGCCAGGCCGGATGCTCCACGACCCGCTGGGCAGCAGCTGTCGCGCCGGTGGTGGCGCTCTGCTCAAGAATTTCCGTCATGACACTTCCTTCACGGGAGAACCTCGCGTCAAGTAACCGTATCCATGTGCGGTTCCTTCGGACAAGTGGAGGGCAGAAAATTATCCTGCCGCCCCCCATGCTCACCGTTATTTTTCCTGCCACACATCCGGTGGACAACTTCTTCCTCATGACTGGGCGGGCAACGGCCGCCCACGCGCGCGAACTCCTTCCCTGGGGGGTAGGAGTCGCACGCAGACCGAGGACGACGGACGGAAGCGGGAGTGCCTTGACTTTTCTCACCATCGGTCATCGCGGAGTCATGGGTGTCGAACCGGAGAACACGCTGCGCTCGTTCGCGCACGCGGAGCGGGCCGGCATGGACGCCGTCGAACTGGATCTCCATCTGAGCAAGGACGGCGCGCTCGCCGTGATGCACGACGCCGCGGTGGACCGCACCACGGACGGACAGGGACTGATCGCGGAGAAGACTCTGGAAGAGCTCCGCGAGCTCGACGCCGGACAGGGCGAGCGGGTGCCCGTGTTCGAGGAGGTCCTCGACGCCGTCGGATCACCGCTCCAGGCGGAGATCAAGGACGTGGCCGCCGCGCGGGCACTCGCGGACGTGATGCTGCGGCGTGAACTGGCGGGCCGGGTGGAGGTGTCCTCGTTCCACGACGAGGCCGTCGCCGAGATCGCGCAGCTGGTCCCGGGGGTCAGAACAGTTCTGATCGCCAGCCGCTGGGAGTCCGACGTGATTGAGCGGGCGAAGGCGGTCGGCGCGGCCACCCTGGCTCTGAACATCCGCCGCCTCACCCTGGAGGTGGTCGAGCAGGCGCACGCGGAGGGCCTGAAGGTGATCGGCTGGGTGGTCAACACCCAGGACCACCTGCGTCTGGTGCGCGCGCTGAATCTGGACGGCGCGACGACCGACTACCCCGAGATCCGCCGCGCGGGCCGCTTCACCGCGTGAGCACGGCCCCATGTGACAGTCGCGCAGGCACTCACCGGAGCTTCTTCACGAGCAGCTCGAACGCGAGGTCGTCACGCTGCGGAATCCCGAAGCGCTCGTCGCCGTACGGGAAGGGCGTCAGCTCTCCCGTACGGCGGTAGCCCCGGCGTTCGTACCAGGCGATCAGCTCCTCGCGGACCGAGATCACCGTCATGTGCATCTCGGCCGCCCCCCAGTCGGCGCGGACCGCGCGCTCCGCCTCCGCGATGATCACCTTGCCGAGTCCCGCGCCCTGCAATCCGGGCCTGACGGCGAACATGCCGAAGTAGGCGGCCCGGCCCCGGCGTTCGAGCTGGCAGCAGGCAACGGGATCGCCCGCCTGCTCGGCGATCAGGACACGCCCCGAGGGGGCGGCGAGGATCTGACGCACCCCGTCGGCGTCGGTGCGCTGCCCCTGGAGGATGTCCGCCTCCGTCGTCCAGCCCGCCCGGCTCGCGTCCCCCCGGTAGGCGGACTCGACGAGTCGCACGAGGACGGGGACGTCGTCCTCGGTCGCGTCTCGGAAGGTCAGTTCCGCCCGTGCCGTAGCTGGTGCGATGTCCATGTGGCTCTTCTCCGGTGAGGCGCTGCCGACTGTGCCCTCCCGAGACTAACCCGGCCCCGACCGCCCCCCGCAGGCCCGGTCGCGCTCCCCCAGTACCCCAATGCGCCCCGGTAGGAGCTGCCCGGACGGGGCATCGATGGGACGACACCGGCGTCATTGGCCGTAGGGGGAGGTGTGCTGTGCACGGACCGGCACTGTCCGGCTGGCTGCTCATGGTGCTGTGCGGGCTCACGGGGGCCTACTGCCTCCTGCGTACCCGGAGCGGCACGGATCAGGAACGCAGCACGGCGCGCGCCGAGGCGCTGATGGGCTTCGGGATGGCCGCGATGGCGGTGCCCGCGGCCCTGCTCACCCTCCCGCGGTGGACGTGGGCCGTATACGCTGTGGCGTTCGGCGCGTCGTCACTGCGCGCACTCGCGTACGCCAGGGCGGGGGGACACCATCTGCACCATCTGGTGGGCTCGCTCGCCATGGTCTACATGGCCGTGTCGATGATTCCGGGATCGGCCCACGCCGCGGCCGGCACTCACTCAGGCCACGGCGCCGGACCGGTCGGAGGCGTCCCCTTCCTGACGGGAGCACTGCTGGTCTACTACGCGGTCTACGTGCTGCGTTCGGCGGGACGGCTCATACCGGCGTCCACACCGATGGCCGTGCCGGACGGCGGGACGGTGGGCGTCACCTGGGGTACGCGGCCGGAGCTGGCGCTGGCCTGCAGGCTGACCATGGCGATGGCCATGTTCGCCATGCTGCTCACTCTGTGAGACAGGGGGCACCTTCCACCGTGGCGTACGTCACTTGGCGCGCGCGGCCATACCCCGGGATACCGCGGCACTCATAGTCTGACGCCCATGTTGGTCTCCCTGGCCCTGCTGCTGCTCGGCGCGCTGACCGCCGTCGCGGCCCCCGGCCTGATGGCGAAGGCCCGGTGGCCGGACCGTGAGCCCGTGGTCGCCCTGTGGGTCTGGCAGTGCGTGGTTGCGGGGGTCCTGCTGTCGTTCGCCCTCTCCATGACCTTCAGCGCGGCCGCCGCCTGGCAGGCGGTCCGGGGCCACGTCTTCGCGCCCGCCCCGCGCGGCGTGGTCGAGGCGTACGCCCTCGGCGCGTACGGGCCGTGGTCGGCGGTCATCGCCGTGCTGCTGGCCCTGGGCGGTGTGTGGACCGGCGCGATGCTCGTGCGGGAGATCCACCGGGCCGGCCGGCGGCGGCGCCGGCGGCGCACCGAACTGCTGGTGCGCTCTCCGCTCATGCCGGGCGAGGAGCCCGGCGGCGCACGCCTCGTGGTCCTGGAGGGGGAACGTCCGGACGCCTGGTGGCTGCCCGGCTCGGCTCCTCAACTGGTCATCACCACAGCGGCACTCGGACGACTGAAAGGCCGTCAGCTGGATGCCGTACTGGCTCACGAGCAGGGACACGCCCGGGCCCGGCACGACTGGCTGCTGCACTGCTCGGGCGCCCTTGCGAACGGATTTCCGCAGGTGCCGTTCTTCGCGGCGTTCCGCGACGAGATGCACCGCCTCGTCGAGCTGGCGGCGGACGACGTGGCCTCACGGCGCTTCGGGCGGCTGACCATCGCGCTCGCCCTGGTCGAACTCAACGAGGACCGGGGCGTGTTCGGTCCCGGTCCGGCATCCGGCGCCCATGTCACCCTCCGGGTGGACCGCTTGCTCGCGCCGACGGAGCGGCTCACCGCGGCACGTCGGCTGCGGCTGACGGCGGCGGCCGCGCTGGTGCCCGTCGTACCGCTGGTGGTGGCCTTCGTGCCGGGACTCAGCGCACTGGGATAGCCGGACGCTCGCCCCGTCCGCGAGGATCGTCCCCATGCACTCCCCCTCACGCTCCGCGCATTCCGGTCTCCCCTTCCTCGTCACGGGCCTCGTCTGTGCTGTCCTCTCCGCCGTCCTGCTGTCGCTGGTGGCGGTGCGCTGGCCGCCGCTGATCTCCGCGGACGACTCGGTCGCACAGGCGCTGCACCGCAGCGCGGTGGGGGAACCAGGGCTGGTCCACGTCAACCGCGTTCTGACGGACTGGGTGTGGGACCCCTGGACGATGCGTGCGCTCACCGCCGTGGCAGTGATCGCCCTGTGGTGGCGTGGAGCGAGGCTGCTCGCCGTGTGGGTGGGCGTGACCAGTGCCGTCGCCACACTCGTGCAGCAGGGCCTCAAGGCCCTCGTGGGGCGGGAGCGCCCCCGGTGGCCCGACCCGGTGGACTCGGCGAACTACGCCGCCTTCCCCTCGGGGCACGTGATGACCGCGGCGGTGACGTGCGGGCTCCTCCTGTGGCTGCTCCGCCTCCACGGCGCGCCGGCTCCGCTGTGGTGGGGCTCACTCGCCCTTGCCGTGGTGTCGGTGGCCGGCGTGGCGCTGACGCGGCTCTACCTGGGCGTGCACTGGCCGAGCGACGTGCTGGGCGGAGCACTCCTGGGCGGGGCCGTGTGCGCACTCTCCGTCGCCGCGTACACGCGGTACACCGGCGGGACTCCATCCGCGCGCAGCCGCCCTTGTAGGCCGGTCACCGGGCGGCGATGATCGGGTCCATGCAGATCAAGGGCACACTCTTCGACTTCTCCGGAACCCTCTTCAGGATCGAGCCGGTCACCTCGTGGCTGCGTGCCGCCCTGGATCACACGGGCACGGTCCTGGACCGTACCGACTTCGAGGGGTACGCCCAGCGGCTGACGGCCGCCGGGGCGCTGCCCGGAGGCCCGCCCCCCGAGCGGATCCCGTCCGAACTGGCCTCGGCCTACGCCGTTCGTGACAGCAGCGCGAGCCACCACAGGGAGGCGTACACCGGCCTGGCGCGCCAGGCGGGCCTGCCGGATCCCGGCCTGTACGACGCGCTGTACGAGCGCCACATGGATCCCGCCGCCTGGCAGCCCTATCCCGACGCGGAGGAGGTGCTGCGCGGGCTGCGCGACGGCGGGGTCTCGATCGGTGTCGTGAGCAACATCGGCTGGGACCTGCGTCCCGTCTTCAGGGCGCACGGCCTGGACGGTCTGATCGACGTCTACGTGCTGTCCTACGAACACGGCGTCCAGAAGCCGGATCCCCGGCTGTTCCGCACGGCGTGCACGCTGCTGGGGCACGATCCGGCCGACGTGGTCATGGTCGGTGACGACCGCCGTGCGGACGCTGGGGCTGCGGCGATCGGCTGCGAGGTGCGCTTCGTCGACCACCTCCCCGTGGCTGAGCGGCCCGACGGGCTCCGGGCGCTCCGCTTGACGGAACTCACTTAAAGGGGCCGGAATACCCGCCGTACGTGAAGGATCCCGGGAGGGAGTGTGAGGGATATCCCTGTCCATGAGGGGGGTCCACGGTGGCGACGGGGCCTAATCTGGTGAGCATGTCCCCGTATCCGAACACGTCCGCCCGCGTGCGCCCCGCCTCCGTGGTCAACGAAGAGATTCGTGGCCTGTGGCAGCGCTCGGGGGGACTGCTGTCTCCGGACGACGAGACCGAGTACCAGCGCCTGCTCGTGGAGTGGGCCGCTGCCGCGGGTACGAGCGTGCGGGCGGCCGCCTGAGGGCTGTCCCGCCCAGGGCTGATTCCGGCGATCCCCCGCGTCGCCGGAGCCAGGGATACAGCATGTCCCCGCTTCGCCCGCCGGTCAATGAGACGGACGTGCCCCGCCGGACGGAGACCGTCCGGCGGGGCACTCTTCCCACCTGCGGGCGGAGCCGGTCGGTCAGTGGCGGAAGTACTCCGGCTGCGTCTGCACGTTGAGCTCGGGCAGGCGCACCCGCTTGGCCGGGTCCGTCCGCCGGTCGTCGAGCTTCAGGACGTCGAAGCCCTTGGCGATGTCGTTGGAGTAGATGTAGCCGTTGTAGTAGTACGCGGACCAGGGGCCCGCGGTGGTGACGGCGTCCGTGGAGACGGGGCCACGCTCGAAGTACGCGATCTCCTTCGGCTTCGAGGAGTCGGTGAAGTCCCACACGGAGACTCCGCCCTGGTACCAGGCCTGGACCATCAGGTCGCGGCCCTTCACAGGGATGAGTGACCCGTTGTGGGCGACGCAGACCTCCGTGTCGGCCTGGGGGCGGTCGATCTTGAAGTAGCTCCGGAAGACCAGCTTGCGCTCGTCCCCCTTGCCGGTGATGTCATAGATCCCGTCCGCACCCCGGTTCGGGCCGATCTCGTCGTTGCAGGTGGCGGCGCCGCCCCCGCCGAGCTCGTCCGTGAACACGACCTTGTCGGCGTCCTGGTTGAAGCTGGCGGAGTGCCAGAACGCGAAGTTCACGTTGTCCTGGACCCGGTCGATGATCTTCGGGTTCTCAGGGTCCTTGATGGAGAACAGCAGGCCGTCACCCATGCAGGCTCCGGCGGCCAGGTCCTTCGACGGCAGGACGGTGATGTCGTGGCAGCCCGTGGTCTTGGACACGCCCGGGTTGTCCGGCGCTCCCGGGTTGCCGCCGTCCGGGAAGAGGACGGGGAAGGACACGATGCGGGCGTCCTGGGGGGCCTTGCGCGGCACCTTGATGACGGAGATCCCGTCGTGCGGCGGCTGGCAGTCCGGGAAGGTCACGTTAGGCGAGTAGGAGGAGACGTAGACGTACACGTCCTTCCGCTCGGGAATGATCGTGTGGGTGTGCGAACCACACGCCGTCTCGACCGCGGCGACGTACTTCGGGTTGCGCTTGTCGCTGATGTCGAAGACCTTCATGCCCTCCCAGGACGACTTCTCCGTGGCGGGCTGGGTGGTGCTGGTGCACGAGTTGTCGCTGCGCGAGGAGTCGGTCGACAGGAACAGCAGGTTGCCCGAGACGGAGATGTCGTTCTGGGAGCCCGGGCACAGGACCTGCGCGACGGTCCTGGGCTTCTTCGGGTTGCTGATGTCGAAGATGCGGAAGCCGTCGTAGTTCCCGGCGTAGGCGTACTTGCCCTGGAACGCCAGGTCCGTGTTGAGCCCCTGGAGCGCGTCCTTGGGGATGTTGGTGAGATGCTCGATGTTGTCGCTGTGGACGATCTCGTCCACGCCGGGTATCTCACCGCTCTTGATGGCAGCCCTGGCTTCGGCCTGCTCACCCACCGATATGCCGCCGCGGGTCGTGGCGGCGTCACCCGGGTCGGGCGTCGCCGCAGCGGGCCCGGCGGTCAGCAGAGTGGCGAAGAGCCCGGCCGCGGCTGCCGCCACGCCCAGACGTCTGCGCCGCACGCTTGTGGTGTGCAACGAGGTCACTGCGTCCTCCCTTGTATCCGTTCGTCGAGGAACGGTTCATGGACCCCGGCAGTATCGTCCCTCTCATGTACACACCAACAGATGGCAACACAGACGTAATGAAAGTTTTTGATCATCGGCCGGTGGAAAATGTTAGGACGGTCTGCAACACACCCAAGTGGCAATGGAGGTCGCCGTGCTGAGAACCCGTCGGACCACACGCCTGCGCTTCGTCGTCCTGGCGGCGGCCCTCTCGGCCGCCCTGTGCGCCGGCGGCTGCGACGAGGGCGGTGGTGACGGCGAGGCGAAGTCCGGTGCGGAAAGGGGGCCTTCGGTCATCGCACCAGGCAAGCCCGGTGAGCCCGCCAGGACGCTGTCTCCGGGCGAGGCAGTTGAGGCCGCCGGGGACGACACCCCCAACTCCTCCGACATCCGGTACGCGCGGATGATGATCGAGCATCACGGGCAGGCGCTCGTACTCACCGCTCTCGTCCCGGCCCGGGCCCGGTCGGCTTCGGTCGAACGGCTGGCGCAGCGCATATCCGCCGCCCAGAAGCCGGAGATCGCCGCCATGGAGGGGTGGCTGAAGAACAACGGTGTGGAGGACAGCGCCGAGGCCCACGAGCATTCCTCGATGCCGGGGATGGCCACCGGGGCCCAGCTGGCGGACCTGCGCGCGGCCCGGGGCAAGTCGTTCGACGCACTTTTCCTCAAGCTGATGATCACGCACCACCAGGGCGCGGTCACGATGGCCACCGAAGCTCTCGCGGACGGCAACAACGTGCTGGTGGAGGAGATGGCCAACGATGTCGTCGCACAGCAGACCGTGGAAATCGAGCGCATGCGCGCGCTGATGTCCTGAGGAGTCACCGGGGACCGCGGGCCCGACAGGCGGTTCAGCTCTTGCCGAGCCGCTCGGCCTGGAGGGCCGCCGCGCCGAGGACGCTGTCCAGCAGACCGGGGAACAGCGTGTCCAGGTCCTCCGCCCGCACACAACTCAGCTTGGCCGTGCCGCGGTAGAACTGGCTGATGACGCCGCTCTCGCGGAGCACCCTGAAGTGGTGCGTGGACGTGGACTTGGACACCGGCAGCTCGAAACGGGAACAGGCCAGCTCGTCGGCCGCGGTCGCAAGGTGACGCACGATCCTGAGCCTGACCGGGTCCGAGAGCGCGTGAAGCACTCCCTCGACACGGATCTCCTCGCGCGAGGGGTGGGCGAGGACGCGAGCGGCGTTCGACGTCACGATGGCTCCACTTCGTACAGGTGACTCCATTGTACGAGAGTCATCGAAATTTCATTCCGGGACCGCCGCAACCACGAGGCGGGCCCGTGGGCTTCCGTCCCGACTCCGCCCGAGGGACTCCAGGGGCAGGAGACGGGTCTCGAAACCCGCACGGTCGAGGTCGGCAAGGACCCCCGACAGGGGGAACGTGCGGTAGTACATGACGAACGGCGGGCGCAGGAGGGCGTTGCGCACCCTCATGGCGGCATCGAAGCCGAGCAGCGACCAGTAGGCACCGGAACCGACTGCGGGCGGCGCACCGACCGGGAAGGCGAACAGGCCGCCCGGTCGCAGCGACGCGCGCACCTGCCGGAACAGCCCGGGGCGTTCCGACGGCAGGAAGTGGCCGAAGGCCCCGAGGCTCAGCGCCAGGTCGAAGGCCGGCCCGAACGGCAGGGCCCGCGCGTCGGCCCGGACCCAGTCCACGTCCGGAGCGACACCGTGGGCCGCATGCGAGTTCCTGGCCACGGCGAGCATGCCCGCGCTGAAGTCGACGCCGGTGACGCGCTCCGCGCACAGGCCGCGCAGCACACCCACGCCGGCGCCGGTGCCGCAGCAGACGTCGAGGCCGCTGCCGAAGGGCCCGAGGGGCCGCACCGCGTCGGCGACGGCATCCAGGACCCGGTCCGGGGTCCGGTACGGCGTCAGGTCGAACTTCGGGGCGAGCAGGTCGTATCCGCGCATCGTCGAGGAGAGCGCCTGTACGGCCAGTTCGCGGAGCGTGGGGCCCTGCGGAGTGGACATCGCGGTCAGCGTACCTACAGCCGCGGGGTCACACCGCCCGGCCGTACTGATCGGGCGTCCGGACCTCGCCGCCGAGCTCCCGCGACGCCCTGCGGGCGAAGTAGGGGTCGCGCAGCAGTGCACGGCCGAGCAGGACCGCGTCCGCGCCTCCGTCGGTGATGATCTTCTCGGCCTGGACCGCGTCGGTGATCAGCCCCACGGCTGCGACCGGAAGGCCGGTCTCGGTGCGCACCCGCTCGGCGAACGGCACCTGGTAGCCGGGCTCCACAGGGATCCGCGTGTTCGGCGCCAGTCCACCGGTGGAGACGTCCAGCAGGTCGACGCCGTGCGCGAGCAGCACCCCGGCGAGGCGGACCGTGTCGTCGGCGGTCCAGCCCTCGCGCGTGTCGTCCGCGTTCTCGGTCAGCCAGTCGGTCGCGGAGACGCGGAAGAACACCGGAAGATCCTCGGGCCACACCGCGCGCACCGCGTCGACGACCTCAAGCGCGAGGCGTGTGCGGTTCTCGAAGGAGCCGCCGTAGGCGTCGGTGCGGTGGTTGCTGTGCGGGGACAGGAACTGGCCGATCAGGTAGCCGTGCGCACCGTGGACCTCGGCGACCTGGAAACCGGCGGCGAGCGCCCGGCGGGCGGCCTCCGCGAAGTCGTCGACGATCTTCTTGATGTCCTCGACGGTCAGCTCGGCGGGCGCGGGGTCACCCTCGTCATAGGCGAGGGGGCTCGGAGCGACCGTCTGCCAGCCCCCGGGCTCGCCGGCCCCGATGGGATTGCCGCCGCGCCAGGGCAGGTCGGTCGACGCCTTCCGTCCGGCGTGCGCGAGCTGGATGCCGGGGACCGTCCCCTGACTGCGGAGGAAGTCAGTGACGCGCCGGAACGCCTCCACCTGCTGGTCGTTCCAGATGCCGAGGTCCGAGGGGCTGATCCTGCCCTCGGGGCTTACCGCTGTGGCCTCCGTCAGGACGAGTCCCGTGCCGCCCACCGCGCGCGCCGCGTAGTGGGCGAAGTGCCAGTCGTTGACCGTGCCGGCGTCGGGTCCGGAGGCCTCCGCGCTGTACTGGCACATCGGCGCCATCCAGACACGGTTGGGGATGGTCAGCGACCTGAGGGTGTAGGGCTCGAAGAGTGCACTCACGGGGGGCTCCGATTCATCGGGAGGCGACGGGCGAGCGGCCGGGGCGCACCGGGCCGCCATTTCGTACGAGAATCATCGTACTACGAGATTTACCGTACTACGACGAACATCGAACTACGAGGCCGCTCGACACCCGCTGCGTCAGCTCTCCGGGCGCAGGCGGCGCCTCAGCGTGATGTCGGTCTCCGCGGAGTAGACCTGGCTCCAGCTGCGTCGTCCTCCCGATGTCCAGGTCACCAGGACGTTCGCCCCGTCCGGCCTGACCGCCTCGACGGTCATGATCCGGTCCCCGTCGCGTACGTCGCCGCGCAGCAGTTCACTCGCCTTGACCGTGACGGGCTCCGACCTGGCGTTCTCCGCCTCGGCTGCCGCCTCGACGAGCGCGGCGGCCAGTTCCCTGGCCGCGCCGGGGGTACAGGACCAGGAGGCGCGCACCCCTGATCCCTCCACCAGGATGCCGACCTGGGCCTGCCCGCCCGCCGGGCCGGGCGCGATGCCGAGCACCGCCCGCCGGCCCTCGGTGTCCTGGACATCGACGCTCATCCCTGTTCTCCATCCCGTCCCGCTCCGGCCGGCCGTGCTCGGACCGCCGGTGCTCATCACTAGGTTCTGGAGTACCACGACCGGCCGGCCGTCCGGAATCCGCGGGCCCGGTACGTCGCCCTTCGAAAGTTTCGACGGAGCCCCGCGCGCCTCTCGCTGGGAGTGCGCGGGGCTCCGCACCTCACTGCCGGACGAGCGGCGGTTCGACCGACGTGGCGCAGACCATGCGGCGCCGGTGGTCGACGGTGCGCTCGGGCCCGGTGAGACGCAGCCGGACGGTGTGCTTGACGTCGGCCGTGTCGCTGGACGTGGCGAACCGGAGTTCGAGATCTCCCGGCTCCACGATCCGGCGCCCACCGGTCCCGGTGAAGGACACCAGGTCCGCGTGGAAGCGGAAGCCGACCCGGCGCGACTCCCCCGCGGCGAGCGGCACCCGCGCGTAAGCGATCAGCCGGGCTTCGGGGCGCGTGGTCTGGGCGACCGGGTCGTGGGCGTAGAGCTGGACCACCTCCGTCCCGTCGCGGTCACCCGTGTTGCACACCGTGATCTCGAGGTCCGTCTCACCGTCGGTGGGGAGTTCGGGCGGCACGTCCGGGCCGGGCTCCCAGGCGAACGAGGTGTAGGAGAGCCCGTGTCCGAAGGGGTGGAGGGGGGTCGGGTCCAGGTTGCTCACCCCGTTGGCGCGCCCCAGCGGCGGCTGGAGATACGTCCACGGCTGTCCACCGGGGCCCTCGGGGACGCTCAGCGGCAGGCGCCCCGAGGGATTCACCCGCCCCGAGAGCACACCTGCGAGCGCCGGACCGCCTTCCTCGCCGGGGAAGAACGCCTGCACGCAGCCCGCCAGCCGGCGGGCCCGTCCGCCGAGCGCGTACGTGCGTCCCGTCAGCAGTACCAGGACGATGGGGGTACCGGTGGCCAGGAGCGCGTCCAGTAGCTCGCCCTGCCGCCCCGGCAGGGCGAGGTCCGCCGCGTCGCAGCCCTCTCCGGACGTGCCCCGGCCGAACAGCCCCGCGCGGTCGCCGAGCACGGCCACGCAGACATCGGCCCCGGCGGCCAGTGCGGCGGCCGCCGCGATCCCGGAGGTGTCCGAACCGTCCACCTCGCAGCCCTGCGCGTGGTCGACGTCCGCGCCCGGGAACTCCTCGCGCAGGGATTCCAGCAGAGTCGGGACGTCGATGCCCATGGGCGAGGCCGGGTGCTGGACCCCCACGTGGCTGGGGAAGGAGTAGCAGCCGAGCATGGCCAGCGGGTCGTCGGCGCGTGGTCCGACGACCGCGAGCCGGCCGGCGCCGGTCAGCGGCAGCGCGCCCTCGGGGTTGGACAGCAGCACACAGGACCGCTCAGCGAGCAGCCTGGCCAGGGCCCTGTTCCGGGGCGGATCCAGGTTCACCGTGCCGCGTGCCCGCGCCGGTTCCACACCGTCGAGTGCCCCGGGCAGGACGGACAGGTCCGGGTCGAGCAGCCCGAGCTCGCACTTCTGGAGCAGGACGCGGTGCAGGGCCCGGTCCAGCAGCCCCTCGGCGACACGTCCGTCCCGCACGGCGGCGACCAGTTCGTCGCCGTAACTGCGCACGGTGGGCAGTTCGACGTCGACACCCGCGGTCAGGGCGAGGCGGGCGGCGTCCCCGCGGTCCGCGGCCACCTTGTGCAGGGTCTCAAGGAAGCCGATGCCGAAGTAGTCGGCGACGACGGTGCCGGTGAATCCCCACGTGTCCCGGAGGAGTCCGGTGAGCAGGGAGGGGTCGGCGGCGGCGGGTACACCGTCGATCTCGGCGTAGGAGTGCATCACCGAGCGGGCACCGCCCTCCCGGACCGCCATCTCGAACGGCGGCAGGATCACATCCGCCATCTCCCGGGCGCCGGCCCTGACGGGGGACAGGTTCCGTGCGCCGGCCGACGCGGAGTATCCCGCGAAGTGCTTGAGCGTCGCGACGATCCCGGAGGACTCGAGCCCGCGGACGTAGGCCGTACCGATGGTCGCCACCAGGTAGGGGTCCTCGCCGATGGTCTCCTCGACGCGGCCCCAGCGCAGGTCGCGCACCACGTCGAGGACCGGCGCCAGTCCCTGGTGGACGCCGACCGACCGCATGTCGTCGCCGATCCGCCGGGCCATCTCCGCGACGAGTTCGGGGTCCCAGGCCGCACCCCAGGCGAGCGGGACCGGGTAGGCGGTCGCACCCCAGGCGGTGAAGCCGGCCAGGCACTCCTCGTGGGCGAGTGCCGGGATACCGAATCTGCCGGCCTCGACGATCCTGGCCTGGGCGGTGGCCAGCGAGACGGCTCCGACGCCCGGGTCCACCGGAGCGCTGCCGAAGGGCCGGGTGAGCTGTCCCAGTCCCCGGGTGGTGAGGTCCTCGAAGTCGACGGTGTCGACCATGTCGTTCTGGTGCGGCGCGACTCCGTCGCCCTCGGCGTCGGCACCCACCCAGATTCCGTACAGCTGGGCGGCCTTCTCCTCCAGCGTCATCCGGGAGGCAAGATCGGCCACCCTCTCCTCGGGGCTGAGCGACGGGTCGCGCCACGGGCCGTCCGCGGCCGGGGGTGTGCCGGCCCGACGGGCCTGCGGTGCGGGGTGGATTGCCATGGCGGCAGGGGTTCCTCTCATGAGTGCGGTGGTCCGGGGCGGCGTCGGTGCGCTACTTGCCGCCCACCCCCATCAGTCCGTCGACGAGCGCCCGCCGGGCCACGAGGTAGACGGCGAAGATGGGTACGACGGAGAGGACGATCGCTGCCAGTACCGCCGGGATGTTCACTCCGAACTGGGCCATGAAGTTGAACAGCCCGAGCGTCAGGACTCGGTTCTCCTGCGACTGCGTCAGGATCAGCGGGAACAGGAAGCCGTTCCACGCCTGCAGGGCGGAGAAGATGGCCACCGTGCTGATCCCGGCCCTGGACAGGGGTACGGCGAGCTGCCAGAGCATGCGGACGGGTGACGCGCCGTCGAGGGCCATCGCCTCGTACATCTCCTCGGAGACGTCGCGCATCGTGCCGCTGAGGACCAGGACCGCGACGGGCATCGCGAAGGCCGCGGTGGGCAGGACGATCGCCCAGAGCGTGTCGTACAGACCGAGCTTGCCGATCATCAGGTACAGCGGCACGATCACCGCCTGGGCCGGGATCGCGACGCCCAGCAGGAACATCCGGAAGGCGAGCGACGAGAGGCGGCTGCGGGTGCGGACCGCCACGTACGCCACCGGCACGGAGAGGACCAGGACGATGGCGACCGTGGCGACGGCGACGATCGCGGTGTTGCCGAGCAGTGCGGCGAAGCCGCTGTCCAGCACGGTCGCGTAGTTCTCGAGCGTCGGGTCGGACGGGACCGCCAGCGGATCGCCGTTCAGCGCCTCGTCCTGGCGCATCAGCGACGCGGAGACCAGCGTGTAGAGCGGCACCAGGACCGCGACGAGCCAGATCAGCGAGCCGAGGCCCGCTACCGGGTTGCCGATGGACTTCCGGCGCCGGACCGTGCGAGCGCCGCGGGGAGCGGCGGGCGCCGGCCGGTGCCGCGGCGCGGCGGAACGGGTGTCGGTGGACATGGCGTCACATACCTTCCCGGGTGGACCGCATGGTTCCGAATCCGCTGAAGCGGACCATGATCAGAGAGATACCGGTGGCCACGACGACGAGCGCGGTGGCGATGGCGGCGGCGTAGCCGAGGTCGTACGTCTGGAAGCCGGTCCGGTACATCAGGTAGGGCAGGATCGTCGTGTCCGTGCCGGGACCGCCCTTGGTCATGATGAGCACGGTGTCGAAGTACGTCAGCGATCCCACGACCATCAGGACCGACGAGGTCGTGATCGTGTGGCGCAACTGCGGCAGGGTGATGTGGAAGAACTGCCGCACCATGCCCGCGCCGTCGATGGCGGCGGCGTGGTACAGGACTTCGGGGATCTGACGGGCGCCGCCCTGGTAGATCAGCGTGTGGAAGGGCATGAACTGCCATCCGCCGACGAACGCCACGACGAGAAGGGCTCCGGTGGACGATCCCATGACGTCGGGATCGATGCCGAGCCAGGGCCCGATCGTCCGGATCACGCCGAAGTTCGGGTCCAGCAGGGCGTGGAAGAGCATCGCGATGGCGGTGGTGGAGAGCAGCAACGGGATGAAGAAGATCGCTGACAGGAACGCGCGGCTGCGCTGACGGCCCGCCGCCCAGACACCCAGCAGCAGGGCCACCGGGGTCTGGAAGGCCCAGCTGATCGTGGTGAGGAGGAGGCTCAGCCAGGCGGCCTGGCCGAACTCGGGGTCCTTGAACAGCCGGGTCCAGTTGTCCAGGCCCGTCAGGGTCGGGGAGTCGAGCCCGTCCCACCGGCAGAAGGAGAGGTAGACGGCGATCGCCAGGGGGACGATCGCGAAGACGGCGAAGAAGAGGATGCCGGGGACCGCCCAGGCGACCGGGGGGCGGCCCGCGTTGCCGACGGCCGCCCTCCTGTC
Source organism: Streptomyces sp. NPDC057428 (assembly GCF_042803195.1). NCBI lineage: Bacteria > Bacillati > Actinomycetota > Actinomycetes > Kitasatosporales > Streptomycetaceae > Streptomyces > Streptomyces sp. NPDC057428. Next base: position 99,463 of record NZ_JBHVCT010000004.1, on the reverse strand, counting down.
TCCGCGCCTCTTCGCGACCGGGGTGTGGTGGGACATCGTTACTCGGCGGCCTTCATCGCTGCGACGAACTGCTCGGGAGTGCTCTTGCCGGCGAACAGCTTGCTGATCTCTGTCAGGAGCGGCGTGGCGTACCGGGCTTCGAGCGCCTGGTCCCACGAGAGGGTGAAGCTCGGGGCCTTCTGGACCATGGCGTACTGGTCGGCGGCGAACTGCGGATTGGGCGAACCGCTCAGCATCGAGGCCGCGTTGGAGGTGGTGGGCACGTCACCGTTGTCGACGAGGGCCTGGGCGTACGTCTTGGACGCCATCGTCTTCAGGAACGCGACGGCTGTGTCCTTGTGCTTGGTGCGGGCATTGACCGACCAGTAGTTGGTGGGGTTGCCCACCACGTTCGCCGCGTCGCCCACTCCCCCGGCGACGGTCGGGAACGCGGTCCAGCCGAGGTCCTTCTTCGCGAACTCGGGAGCCTTGCCCAGTTGCGTCGAGTACTCCCACGACCCCATGAGGTGCATGGCCGCCTTGCCCTTGTTGAGCAGGGTCGGGGCGCCGCCGTTCCCGTAGTCGACCGAGTTGAAGTTCTTGCCGAAGGCCCCGTCGTCGATCAGTTTCTCGACGGTCCGGGCCGTCTCCAGGACCGCCGGGTCGCCCCAGCCACCGGTGTCGCCGTTCTGGATCTTCCGGAAGACCTCGGGCCCGCCGATCCGGTCCAGCAGGTACTCCATCCACATCAGTTCGGGCCACTTGTCGGAGCCGCCCAGCGCGAACGGGGTGATCCCGGCGCCCTTGAAGGTGGTGACGGCCTTCTGGAGGTCCTCCCAGGTCTTGGGGGCCTGGAGGCCGTTCTCCTCGAACAGGGCCTTGTTGTAGAAGAGCATCACGGGCTGCATGCCGCGCATCGGGACCCCGTAGATCTTCCCGTCGAGACTGCCCGCCGTCATGACGGAGGGCAGGAAGCCGTCCTTGAGCGTGGCGTCGTTCTTGACCGTCGAGGTCAGGTCGACCAGGTCGTCGGAGTCGACGTACGGCTTGATGGATCCGCCGCCCCAGTTGAAGAAGACGTCCGGAGCGCTGGGCGAACCCATGGCGCTGCGCAGCTTGTTCACGTAGTCGGTGCCGGGGACCGACACCAGTTTCACCTTGACCTCGGAGGTCTTGTTGAACGCGTCGACCGCGGCCTGCTGGACCTTCACCGCGTCGTCGCCGTAGACGTAGGCGGTGATGGTCCCGCCGTCACTCCCGCCGGCCCCGGAGCCGCAGCCGGCCAGCAGCCCCGTCATGACCATCGCCGCACCTGCGGCGGCCCATCTCGTCGTACGCCTGCCCTGAGCGAATGTCCCCGACCGCATGACCGCACCTCTGTCGAATGTTTCGGCGTGTCCTTCGAATGTTGCCGGAACCGTACGGTCGCGTTTCGGACCCGTCAAGAGGGTGGGGGCAAGGAATCACGAACCTCGCCCGGACCCCTGTCCACAGCGCCGGGGAAGCTACGATTCGTGCATGAGCCCTGCAAACGTCCAGCCCCAGCGGGAGAAGGCGTCCTCCGGTGCGTCGACGGAGAGCACCGCCACGCTGGCAGAGATCGCCCGAGCGGCTGGAGTCTCGGCTCCGACAGTTTCGAAGGTGCTGAACGGCCGGGCCGATGTCGCCCCCGGCACGCGCACGCGGGTGGAGGAGCTGTTGCTGGAGCACGGCTACCGCCGCCGGCGCGGTGCCACCCAGCAGTCCCAGCTGATCGACCTCGTCTTCCACGAGCTGGACAGCGCCTGGGCGATGGAGGTGGTCCGTGGCGTCGAGAACGTCGCCCGGGAAGAGGGGCTGAGCCTGGTCCTCTCGGAGAGCGCGGGCCGGCTCACCCCTGGCCAGACGTGGGTGGACGGCGTCCTGGCCCGCCGCCCCGCCGGGGTCATCCTGGTGCTCTCGGACCTCGACACGGCGCAGCGCGCTCAGCTGACCAGCCGCTCGATCCCGTTCGTCGTGGTCGATCCGGCGGGCGACCCCGGCGACGACATCCCGTCGGTCGGGGCGGCCAACTGGCAGGGCGGCATCGCCGCCACCCGCCACCTCACGGGACTTGGCCACCGGCGGATCGGCGTCATCGGCGGGCCGGCCCGCATGATGTGCAGCCGGGCGCGGCTGGACGGCTACCGTGCCGCCCTGGAGACGTCGGGCGTACGGATGGACCCCGGGCTCGTCCGGGAGGGCGAGTTCAACCACGAGGACGGGTACACGGCGGCGCTGGACCTCCTGCGGCTGCCGGAACCCCCCACCGCCATCTTCGCCGGCAACGACCTGCAGGCGCTCGGCGTGTACGAGGCCGCACGGGAACTGGGACTGCGCATCCCCCAGGACCTCAGCGTCGTCGGCTTCGACGACCTGCCGCTCACCCGCTGGATCGGGCCGCCCCTCACCACGGTGCGGCAGCCGCTCATAGAGATGGCCGAGACCGCGGCCCGGCTGGTCCTGGACCTCGGGCGGGGCAGAAAACCGGCGACCACGCGGGTCGATCTGGCGACGAGCCTGGTGGTCCGCAGCAGCACGGCTCCACCGTCACGCTGAGGGAGGCGGACCCCGCCATGACCGCCCCGCCGGCGCACGGAACGCCCGAGCAGGCTCCCGCGCACCAGCCGCACCGGGGGTCTCGCGTCGTAGTTACGGGCCACTGTCAGTGGTGGGGTGCAGACTGACCCGTATCCGGCACAAAGGCGTTTCGGGAGGTCCTGTCATGACCGATGTACTGCTCACCGTAGGCACCCGTAAGGGACTCTTCATCGGCCGCAGGCGCGGCGGGACATGGGAGTTCGGAGAGCCGCACTTCAACGCGCAGGCGATCTACTCGATCGCGATCGACACCCGGAGCAGCACCCCACGGCTGCTGGTGGGCGGTGACAGCGCGCACTGGGGCCCTTCCGTCTTCCACTCCGACGATCTGGGGGCGACATGGGTGGAGCCGAAGCAACCCGCCGTGAAGTTCCCCCAGTTCACCGAAGCGTCACTGGAGCGGGTCTGGCAGCTGCATCCCGCCGGACCCGAGGCACCCGACGTCGTCTACGCGGGTACGGAGCCCGCCGCCCTGTTCCGTTCGGAAGACCGGGGCGAGTCCTTCGAGCTGGTGCGCCCGCTGTGGGAGCATCCGACGCGGTCCCGATGGGTGCCCGGCGGGGGCGGCGAGGGGCTGCACACCATCCTGACCGACCCCAGGGACGCCGCGGCCGTGACCGTCGCCGTCTCCACCGCGGGCGTGTTCCGGACCGAGGACGGCGGTGAGCGCTGGACGCCCTCCAACAAGGGGGTCTCGGCCGTGTTCCTGCCGGATCCCGATCCCGAGTTCGGCCAGTGCGTGCACAAGGTCACCCGCGACGCGGCGGATCCCGACCGGCTCTACCTGCAGAACCACTGGGGCGTGTTCCGCAGCGACGACGGCGGGAAGCGCTGGAAGGACATCGGTGCGGGTCTGCCCTCGGACTTCGGATTCGCCGCCGCCGCTCACCCGCGCCACGCGGACACGTTCTACGTGTTCCCGATCAACGCCGACGCCGACCGGGTCCCGGCCGGTCACCGCTGCCGGGTGTTCCGCACCAGGGACGCGGGGGACACATGGGAGCCGCTGACGCGGGGTCTGCCCGACGGCGACCACTACGGCACGGTGCTGCGCGACGGCCTCTGCACGGACGACGCGGACCCGGCCGGCGTCTACTTCGGCAATCGCAACGGCGAGGTGTACGCGAGCGCGGACGACGGTGACAGCTGGCAGCAGCTGGCCTCCCATCTGCCGGACGTGCTGTGCGTGCGGGCGGCGGCGCTCGGCTGACCAGGGGGCGATTCCGCCGCACGCGGCCGGCCGGGGCACGCATGGCCTCAAGCCTCCGGCCCGCGCCGGACAGGCGGGCCGGATCAGACCTCCGTCGGCACACACAGCACCGGCACGGTCGACAGGTGGAGGAGCTTGTGCGGGGTGGATCCGAGCAGCGCGCCCCGCATCGGGCTCTCCCCCCAGGTGCCCACGACGATGACTCTCGCCTCGTGGCGGGAGGCCGCCTCGATCAGCGCCTGCGCCGGACTCAGGTCGATGACCTCGACGGTGGTCTGCACATCGGCAGCCTCCGCCGACGCGACCGCGCGTTCCAGGCCCGCGCGTCCGGCCTGCCGAATGGCCTCGTAATGGGCGCGGTACTCCGCGCCGGTGGGGCCGGGCGGGGCAGCTCCGTAGACGAGGACGAGCTTCTCGCGGAAGGCCGCGGCCACCTCGATCGCCGTCCGCAGGGCGCGCGCCGCACCGGGTGACTCGTCGTACCCGAGGACCACCGACATCTCAGAACTCCTTGCCGTGCACGAGATCGGGGTCGACCACGCCTCGGCGCTCGGCCCAGAAGGCCGGCGTCAGGAACCGCAGGACCACCATGATCACCACCCCGATGAGGCTGATGCCGATTCCGATGACGAGCGGCGGACCCAGTCCGAACCACGAGGTCCCGCTGTACGAGTTCGCCGGGTCGGACATGTCCATGACCGACCGGACCAGCAGCCAGGCCAGCAGACCGGCCCCGACCACCGGGCCGAGTCCGATGAGGAAGAAGTTGCGCACGCTCTCGGTCAGATGGCGGCGGAAGTAGACCGCGCAGGCCACACCGGTGAGTGCGTAGTAGAAGGCGATGAGGAGGGACAGTGCGGTCAGTGTGTCGAAGAGGGCGTTCTCGCTGATCTGGCTGACGACCAGGTACCAGGCGATGGCGATGCCGGCCACCCACCACGTACTCACGTCCGGGGTCCGGAACCTCGGGCTGATACGGGCGAAGTGCGCGGGCAGCGCCTGGCGGCGTGCCATCGACAGCGCGGTGCGCGAGGCCGGGATGATGGTCGTCTGGGTTGAGGCGAGAGCCGACGTCGCGACCGCGAGGAGCACGACCCAGTCCCAGCCCCCCATGACCTCACGGGCGAGCAGGGCGAAGATGAACTCCTCCTCGCCGGCGTTCTCCACCAGGTACGCCGTTCCGGCGAACGCGACGACCGCGAAGCCGACGGACAGGTAGGTCACCAGCAGGATGACGGTCGACCACACACCGGCCTTCCCCGGCGCGGTCGCCGAGTCCTCGACCTCCTCGGTGAGGTTGACGGCCGATTCCCAGCCCCAGTAGATGAACACGCCGAGCAGCAGACCTCCGGTGAGCGCCGCGCCCCCCGCCCCGAAGGGGTTGAGCCAGTCGACCGAGGGTTTGACCGAGTCGAAGGACGTCGTACCAGCGTAGACGCGGTAGAGCGCGACGATCACGAACACGAGGAGGAACGCCACCTGAGCCAGGATCAGGACGTTCTGCACCTTGGCCGACAGTTCCGTCCCGATGACGCACAGAGCGGTCATCACCACGATCAGCAGAACGGTCAGCAGTTGGCGGACGAAGGTGTTCTCGGCCCAGCTGTCGAGCCCGACGGCGAGCAGCCCGAAGCTGACGGCGATGTCCGCAAGCGACCCCACGACCAGCACACCGGTCATCGCGATGGCCCAGCCACCGAGCCACCCCATCCAGGGCCCCATGGCACGGCTCACCCAGGAGAAGGTCGTCCCGCAGTCCTGGTCGGCCTTGTTGAGGTAGTAGAAGGCCGACGCGATGAACAGCATCGGCACGAACGAGGCGAAGAGCACCCCGGGGGCATAGATACCGACGAGCGCCACGATCGGTCCGATGACCGCGGCCACCGAGTAGGCCGGGGACGTGGCGTTCAGTCCGATGACCAGCGCGTCGACGAAGCCGATCGCGTTCGGCTTCAAGCTTGCCGGTGGTGATGATCCGGCGGATTCCTCTGCCATGCTCCCTCACTCGGGTCACAGGCCTGGAGAGCAGGCGGAACATTTCCTTCCACATGCTAGGCAGGTACCTCCCGGTGCGCACGCCCGGTGAGGCTTCCCGTGCGCGGGGACGCCCGCCGCCCTCACTGCTCGCGCATGCCCCAGGGAACGCCGTACTCGTTCAGCAGATCGAGGAACGGCCGGGGCGGCATGGCCTCGGGGCCGAGAACTCCGCTCCCGCTCCAGACGCCGCCCGCCAGGAGTTCGAGAGCGGCGACCGGGTTGATCGCCGTCTGCCAGACGACGGCCTGGGAGCCGTACTCGCGCATCGACCACTGGTTGTCGACCACGTGGTAGAGGTAGACCTCCCGGGGCCGTCCGTCCTTGCTGCCCTTCACCCAGGTGCCCGCACACGTCTTGCCGTGCATCCGCTCCCCGAGTCCGGCCGGATCGGGCAGACACGCGGCCACCACGTCGCGGGGGGAGACCTCGGCAACGCCCGTACCACTCTTCACCAACACCGGATCCGTACGGTCAAGGCCCAGCTTGTGGAGCGTGCGCAGCACCCCGATGAACTCGTCGCCCAGCCCGTACTTGAAGGTGACGCGCCGGGCCTTGAGCCAACGCGGCACGAGCAGGACCTCCTCGTGCTCGACATTGACGCACTCGACGGGTCCGATGCCCTCCGGGAAGTCGAACACCTCAGGTTCGCTGAAGGGCTCCGTGGTGAACCAGCCTCGGTCCTCCTCGTACACGACCGGCGGATTCAGACACTCCTCGATGGTCGTCCAGATGCTGAAGGACGGGGCGAAGTCGTAGCCCTCCACCGTCAGGTCGGCGCCGTCGCGGATCCCGATCTCCTCGATCTCGTCGAAGAGCTCGTCGGAGGCGTAGCGCGCGAACACGTCCGAGAGTCCGGGCTCCACACCGATTCCCACCAGCGCGAGCCTGCCGGCGGCCTCCCATTCGGCCGCACGCTCGAACTGAGCATCGCCCAGCTTGACGCCGCACTCCTCGTACGGGCGGGACGGATGGGGCCGGGACAGGGACATGGCCATGTCGAGGTAGTGGGCGCCATGCGCGAGGGCCGCCTCGAACAGCGGCATGACGAACCGGGGATCGGTGGCGTTGAGCAGCACGTCGCACCGGTGCTCCGCGAGCACCGCACGCACGGCGGCCGGGTCCGAGGCGTCCAGCCTGGCGGCGCCGAACCGGTCCCCGCGTTCCCCGAGGGCGGTGACGGCGCTCTCCGCCCGCCCCAGGTCGTAGTCGGCCACCGTCATGTGCTCGAAGAAGGGCCGACGGGCCGCGATACGCGTGATCGCCGTACCCACGCCTCCCGCCCCGACCAGGAGAACACGCATGGGACACCTCTCCTCTGCCGTTCCAGCGCTGCGAACGGCTGCAGCCGGTCCGGCGGTCCGGTGGTCCGGTGGTCCGGGGACGCTAGCAGCCGGGCGGCCCGGCAGTGGGCAACCGTCCGGACGATGTCCCGCGTCCGGGCCATCCGCACTCCCGGCCCTCACCCGGACGGTGGCGCCGGGGTCGCGGCGTGACCTCGACCCCACTTCTGCGGCGGACCGGAGCCGGCCGCATCACGGTCTAGACCCGCGCGTCCAGCCGGTGCTGCAATGAGCCGTCCGGACCGAAGATGTCCATCAGATACCCCTCGGAGGCCGACAGCCCCTCCTCGCGTTCGAGGAACCCGACGACCGACGTCTTCAGGCGGTCGAAGGTCCTGGCGCTGTCGTCGGGGTCGTGCGTCCTGACGACCAGCAGAGGGACGCCGTCGCGCCCTGCGCTCCTCTCGATCCCGTAGACCTCTCGCTGCCCACCCGCGCGCCGGTACCGCTCCGCCAGCCGCGCCGCCGCTTCGGGCACGGCCGTGGTCCTGGCCGTGGGGCCGAGGACGGCGGGGGTCCTGCCGGAGCCCGCTCCGTCGTCGGTGATGCAGCCGGCGAGCAGAGTGACCGCCGAGAATCCGACGACTACACCTGTGAGAACGATGCGCTTCATGCCGGAAGCCTCGCTCCCACCGCGACCGGACCGGGGGCATTGCGAAGATCCGTTGCGAATCCGTCACGTGTGGCAAGGGGTGTCCGGCAGAACCTCGACCCGCCGGGCGGAACGGATCACGGCCGGGCGCGTGTCCGGCCCCACCGGCGGGGGGATGACGGTGGGGCCGGAGGCTCGCACAGGTGCTGGGGGAAGCACCGACCGGAGCTCGGGTCACAGGGTCTCGTGCCCCGGATTCGGGACCCCATGCGGGGTCGGTTCCGGAAACCCGGAACGGCGCCGGCAGGCCACGCCGTGGGACGACGGAAATCCCGTCTCGGACGTCACATCGGCAGTCCGGTCGCCCTCACCCGTCGCGGGTTACGGCAGACGCCAGTCCACCGGTCGCTCGCCGAGGTGCCCCAGGAAGTCGTTCGTGCGGCTGAAGGGTCGCGAGCCGAAGAACCCGCGGTCCGCGGACATGGGAGAAGGATGAGCGGACTCGACCGCGGGCAGGTCTCCGAGGAGCGGGCGCACGTTGCGCGCGTCCCGGCCCCAGAGCACCGACACCATCGGCTTGCCACGCGCGGCCAGTGCGCGGATGGCCTGCTCGGTCACTTCCTCCCAGCCCTTGCCGCGATGCGCGGCGGGCTTGCCCGGCGCTGTCGTCAGCGCCCGGTTCAACAGGAGTACACCCTGCCTCGTCCACGGCGTCAGGTCCCCGTTGGACGGCCGCGGAAGACCGAGGTCACTGTGCAGCTCCCTGAAGATGTTCTCGAGACTGCCGGGAAGACGGCTCACTTCGGGGGCCACGGCGAAGCTCAGCCCGATGGCCATCCCCGGCGTCGGGTAAGGGTCCTGACCCACTATCAGGACACGCACGTCGTCGAACGGCTGCTGGAAGGCACGCAGGACGTTCTGCCCGGACGGCAGATACGTGCGCCCGGCGCCGATCTCGGCGCGGAGGAAATTCCCCATCTCCGCGATCCGGCCGGCCACCGGCTCCAACGCCTGCGCCCAGCCGGGCTCCACAAGTTCACTCAACGGTCGCGCTGCCACGTCCGTCACCCTACCGGCCCACACGGACAACGTGATCATGCGGTCTCCCGCGGCCGCGCCCCTGGCGATAGGCTGCGCGTCGTCATCGGTCCTCCAGTCCCCCGGAGTCGGTCCACGTGGTCGCACAGGTGTTCGTCCGGCACGAACGATGCCCCATGCCCCGGGTGATCGCGCCGGACGGACAGTGGTCGCTCGGGGGATGGTCGCGGTGAGCACCGCGACGGCCGGTTTCGTCCTCGGGGTGGACTCCGGCGGCTCCGGGCTGCGGCTGGCACTGGGATCCATGGACGCCCGGCATCCCGTTCGCACGGCCGTCTGCGCCGAGCCGGTGCGCACGCGCGCGGCCGGGATCGACGCCGGGCACCTGCTGGAGCAGCTCCTGCCCGAGGCACGCGGACTGCTGGAGGCGGCGGGACCGGGGGCGACCGTGGCCGCGGCGGCGATCGGCGCGGCCGGCATGGCGACGCTCGGGGACCAACTGCGGGCGGAGCTGCCCGCCGCGCTCGCGTCCGCGCTGGGTGTCCGACGGGTCGCCCTCGCCGCCGACGCGGTGACGGCCTACGCCGGCGCACTCGGCCAGCGGCCCGGCGCGGTGGTCGCCGGTGGCACCGGCATGATCGCGCTCGGTACCGACCTCTCGGCGTGGCGCAGGGCCGACGGCTGGGGGCATCTGCTGGGGGACAGCGGCGGCGGCGCCTGGATCGGCCGGAAAGGGCTCGACGCGGCGATGCGGGCCCACGACGGCCGACGAGGTGGTTCCCCCGCCCTGCTGGCGCGGCTGGAGGCGGTCCTCGGCCCCGCAGCCGGCCTGCCCGGCCTGCTCTATCCACGCACGGACCGCCCCGCCTTGCTCGCCTCCTTCGCGCCGGAGGTCGCGGCGTGCGCCGGCGACGACGCGACGGCGGCGGCGATCCTGCGGCGGGCGGCCTCCCACATCGCGGAAGCGACAGCCGCTGTGTGCCCGCGCCCTGCGGCACCCCGGGCCGAGGGATACGAAGTCGCGCTTACCGGCGGGTTGTTCCGCATGGGTGAGGCTCTTCTCGGACCCCTGCGCGAGGAGTTGGCCGAGCAGGTGCCGCGGGCACGGGTGGTTCCGGCGGCGGGCGACCCGCTGCACGGTTCGCTGGAGATCGCCCGGGCGCTGGCAGGGCCGGGGCTGCGACTGCCGCCCCACCCGGCCCTGTTGTTCGTACCGGGAGTAACCTAGGCCGTTCGAGCGGTCAACGGTCCGGGACAGAGCAGGTCAGTTACCCGCTATGCCGCTCTGCAGACATATACGGACAGATAACGCCCAGCCGCCCCCTCCCCGAACAGAGGGGTACCCAAAACCAGTAGCATGCGGCGCCATGAGCACCCCCACTGGGCCCGCCTCCGGCCTGCCTGTACGAATGCCGCGACCTCGCCAGTCCGGACGGCACCGCCGCCCTGAGCCCGTGGTCGCACCTGAGGGCGCCGCCGCGCTCGTTCTCGCCGTTCCCGGCACCCCTTCCCCGGCCTCGCGCGGCCTGGCCGAAGAGGTCATCAGCATCGCCCGTTCCGAGCTGCCCGGCCTGAACGCGCAGATCGGTTATCTCGACGGCGACGACGCCGAATATCCCACCCTCGCCTCCGTCCTCACCCAGGCGGCCGCCGAGCGTGTCGCGCGCTTCGAGCAGGCGACAGCCGCCGGGCGCGAGGTCCCCGCGCCGACGGGTCCGTCCGCCGTCGTGGTCCCGCTCCTCGCCGGCCCGGACAGCGCCATGATCAGGCGCATACGACAGGCCGTGATGGAGAGCGGCACGCAGGTGGAGCTGACCGACGTGCTCGGTCCGCACCCGCTGCTCGCGGAGGCGCTGCACGTCCGCCTGTCGGAGGCGGGGCTCGCGCGCGCCGACCGCGCCAGGCTGTTCACCGTGGCGACCGCGGCCGACGGCATCGTGCTGGCCACGGTGGGCGGCGAGGAGGCCGTACAGGCCGCCGGTATCACCGGCATGCTGCTGGCCGCACGCCTCGCGGTGCCGGTGATGGCCGCTGCGCTCGACGTGGAGGGTTCGGTCGCGTCCATCGCCGCCCAGCTGCAGGGTTCCGGCTCCGTACAGCTCGCGCTCGCGCCGTACCTCGTCGGCCCGGAGATCGACGCCGAGCTGCTGGACGCAGCCGCGAAGGAGGCCGGCTGCGCAACCGCCGAGCCCCTCGGCGCGTACCCGGCGATCGGCAAGCTCGTGCTCTCCCTGTACGCGACCGCGCTGGGCATCACCCCGGCGACGCCGCAGGGAGCCCAGGCTCACTGATACGCACAAGGCTCTGTGGCGCGGACCGGCCGTCCTGGGTCCGCGCCACAGGGCCTTGTCCTGCCCGGATCCCGGCAGGTGGCCGGAAGGACGGGCCTCCGCCCACCCAGTGGCGGGCGGAGCTGCGGTGTCAGCCGAAGACCACGCAGGAAGCCGCAGGAACGTCGAGGGAACCCGCGGGGGACGGCATACCCGTCTCCGCGTCGAGGGAGAACCAGCTGACGTTCCCGGAGCGCTCGTTGGCGGCGTACAGCCACTGGCCGGTGGGATCCAGGGTCAGGTCGCGGGGCCAGCGCCCTCCACAGCCCACGGCCGCCACGAGGACGGGCTTCTCGGCCGTCTCGTCCAGGGCGAGCACGGAGATGCTGTCGTGCCCCCGGTTGGCGGCCCACAGGAACCGGCCGTCGTGCGAGACCACCACCTCGGAGGGGTACGTACGCCCCGTTTCGCCTCCTTCGTGCACGCCATGAGGCAGTACGGAGGTCTCACCGACCGGTTCGAGCAGACCGGAGGCCGGGTCCCAGCGGCACGCGGTGACGGTGGGTTCCAGCTCGTTGAGGACGTAGAGGTGTCCGCCGGACGGATGAAAGGCCAGATGGCGCGGGCCGGTCCCCGGACGCAGCACCGCCTCGGAGTGCGTTCGCAGGGAGCCCGTGCCGGGGTCGAGGGCGCAGACGCGAACGGAGTCCGTGCCGAGGTCCACACTCAGCACCCAGTTCCCGGACGGATCGGCGAGTACCTGGTGAGCGTGGGGAGCGGCCTGGCGTCCCGTGTCGGGGCCGCCGCCCTCGTGCCGCAGTACGCAGGTGGCGGGGCCGGGCGATCCGTCGGCCCGCAGGGGCAGTGCGGTGACACTGCCCGAACCGTAGTTGGCGGTGAACAGGTGGCCGGCCAAGACGTCCAGGTGCGTGGGGCCGTCGCCGCCCACCGACCGCGGCTCGCCGATGAGCACCGGGGCGCCACGGCCTTTGACGTCGAAGGCCGCGACGGCACCGTCGGAGGTCTCGCTCACCGCGTACAGCACCGGGGCGCCCGTGCCCGGTGCGTGGCCGGGGGCGAGGAAGGACGGGTCGGCGACGACGTCCGTGGACGCCAGGACGGACAGCTCCCCGGTGTCCTCGTCGACGTCGGCGACGGTGATCCCGAGTCCACCCGCCGAGGTGAACGACCCTATGAATGCCCGTCCGGCAGTGTTGGCGCCCAAAGCGCTACCCCTCTTCGCATGCGTCGCGATCTTCACCGTCGACGGTAGCAGGCAGCCCTTTTGGTCCAGACCAACACACCTCGCTTCGGTGAGGTCGTAAGACCCTGACCGAAGTGGAGCCTCAGGCCCCGACGAGCGGAGCACGCGGGGAGCTGTGCAGGGGGGCTGCCAGCTCGGCGAGCGCCTTCTCCAGGCTGTGCAGATGGGCGAGGGCAGGTTCGACCACCCCGGCCGGCGGCAGTACGCCGACGGAGGCCACCACCTCACGGTGCCCTCGGGCCGGGGTGGTCAGCGCCTCCACCGATGCCTCCACACGCCAGCAGGCGGCGGCGAGGCGCGCGTCGTGCGACGCCTCGGGGTCCGCCGCGACGGAGGCCAGGCCCCGCACCTCACGCGCGCACGCGTCGAGCAGGGCGAGCACCTGCCGCGCACGTGCCTTACGGGCGCTCAGCGGACTCAGGGGGTGCACGAGCGGGCCGAGCGACAGCCGCACCCGCCCCAGGAGCGCTTCCAGCTCGGCCACCCGGGGAGCGGGATCGGCGGTCGCCGACCCGGCGAGCCGCGCCGCGGCCTCGGCGGTGCAGGCGTGCACGCAGCGCAGGGCCCGCTGGATCCAGGCGTCCGTCGTGGCATGGGTGGTGACCGGCAGCACGACGAGCACCGCCAGCATCGCCCCGAGGGCCCCGACGCCGGTCTCGACCAGGCGCAGCGCGAGCAGCGCGGGGTCCAGGACGCCGAGCGCCCCGTACAGCGCCCCCGCCAGGACCGTCACCGAGAACATCATCCACGTGTAGGAGACCGCGGCGGAGTAGAAGATTCCGAACACACCGAGCGCCACCAGGAGCGCGGTGGGGACGGCCGCACCGTGCAGGGGTGCGATGACGACCAGGCCGACGGGTATGCCGATCAGCGTTCCCAGCACCCGGCGGAAGCCGCGGACCAGCGTCTCGCCGCGGGACGCCGTGTTGACGAACACCCACCAGGTCGCCCCCACCGCCCAGTACCAGCGCTCGCCGGAGAGGAGCTGGCCGGCCAGGAGCGCGAGCGCCCCGCCCGCGGTCGCCTGGACCGCCTGGCGCGTCGTCGCCCTGGCCAGCCCTCGCGCGGCCACCGGAGCGAGCGGGACGGCCAACGGCAGCCGGCGCTCGTAGCACCACAGGCCGAAGCGGACGGACGACGCCGCCAGCAGCGAGAGCAGGACGGCGGAGAAGAGCTCCGGCAGCTGCCCGGGCAGGGTGTGCAGGAACTGGGTGATGAAGAAGGACATGAAGGCGAAGACGCCGAGCGAATGACCGCGCGGCCCCCATCGCCGGGCGTAGACGCCCGCGCCCATCACCGCGAGGAAGGCCACGTCCCGCGCCACCGGATGGCCGTGGAGCACGGCGGCCAGGGCGAGGACCGGCAGCCCTGCCACCGGCAGCAGCGCGGTGGTCACCGCCTGTCCTCGCACGGTCACGTCCGTGACCGTGAAGAGGGCCAGCAGCGCGGCGAGCCCACCGGTGATCGCGGCGACGAGCGAGTGCCCGGCCACGCCGCAGACGACGACCGCCAGCCCTATGCCGAGGACGGCCCTCGTCGCGTGCCGCAGCCGCAGCCGCCCCGGATCCGGAGCCACGAACGCCTTCTTCAGCAAGACTTCCCGCCCCTTCTCATGAAAAAGGGCGCCACGGAATCCGCAGCGCCATCGACAGGTCCATCAGACCACGTCGGCGACCGATGGCTCAACCGGCCGGACATAAACAGGGCCATTGGCACACCAAGTAAGCGCATCCATGTACCAGAACCCGGCCATTGGCCGAACGGGGACACCATCAGAGGTCCGGATCTCGCCCCCCGGGGGCGGTGCGGGTGACCGTGAGAGACGCCCGACGTGCGCCTTCACAGCAGGCGGGCAAGGGCGCCGCAGGCGTTACGGGGGCGGGCACGGCAGAGGGTGCCGGGATCCGTACGGTCCGGCACCCTCTCCCCTTGGCCAACGTAAGGGACCCCGCTCGCATCACCCGGGCGAAGACGCGCGCCTTCGGGCAGATGCCCGGGGCCCGCGATCCGTCCGCGTGTCCCGGCTCAGCCCCTGCGTCGGCGGAACGCCACCCACGCGACGACTGCGGCCCCCGCGGCCACCAGCAGCACGGTGCGGTTCTCCCGCGCCACCAGGGCTCCCTCGGCGGCCTTGCGCCGCACCGGTTCCGGGGCCTTGTCCTCCCACAGGCTTCCGGCCTGGGCGGCCTTGGCCCGGACTTCGCCGGCCGCCTGGGCCGCCTTGTCCTTGACCGGCGCCGGCACCGTGTCCTGCACCCGGTGCGCGGCCTCGGCGGCCTTGGCCTTGAGCTCCCCCGCCTTGGCCGTGGCCTGCTCCTTGACTTCGGCGGACTTCTGCCTGACCTCCGCGGTCTTCTGCTTGGCCTGGGCCTTCACATCGGCCTTGGCCGCGAGCGCCTCGACCGTCTGACCGAGTTCGTCGCGGGCCTCCTCGACCTGTTCGCGGAGTGCCTCCGGGCTGGAGACGTTCGGCTTGTCGTCGGACGGCTGGGTCATCGGTGGGCACTCCTCTTGATCTCGGCCACGTCGGCCTTGACGTTCTCGATCGCCTGCTCGGGTGCGGGTGGTGCAGCCCGGACGACCTCCTTCTTCCCGGCCAGAGCCATCACAGCGGCGATCGATCCCAGCGCGGCGGTGACGATCAGGGCCGCGGCCCACACCGGCAGGGGCACCGCCAACGCGGCGACAGCGGTGACCACCAGGGTCTGCAGCATCAGGAAGCCGACCAGTCCGGCCCCTCCGAACAGCCCGCCGCCCTTGCCGTAGTGCTTGCCCTTCTCCTTAACCTCCGCCTGCGCCAGCCTCAGCTCGCTGCGCACCAGCTCCGTCAGCTGCTGCGAAGCCCGCTGCACCAGCTCGCCCACCGGCTCCGCCCCGGATGCGTGAGCATCACGGCCGGAGCCCGGGGAGTACGGCTGCGTGTCCGACACCGCAGTCACCTCCTGTCCCTCTCCTCGATGAAGCCGGACGCCATGGCGACGCCCTGACCATGCGTGAGCCCACGCGTACCCCGAACGGAGCGGTTCAGCACATCGGCCTACGACCGGGGTCCCACCGGCACGCGGCGACGGCTTCCGGCGGAGCGGCCGGCCGCCGGGTACTCTTCCGCGCACGGCGGGGGCACGGCCTGCGGCGCGCCTCGACCGGGCTGCCCCCGCGCGGGCCGAAAGGGCGACGCACGCACCCGCCTGGTGACCACCGTCCGCTCCGGCAACGGTCTTCCCGGACCACGCGACGCGCGAACCCCGGGCGGACCGGCCGCCTCACGTCCGACGCCGCCGCCTCGCCGTCATCTGCCGTACGTGGTGCGGCACAGGTCGACGATCTCCGCGGAGGCGACCCCCTTGCCCGTCGCGCACACGGAACGCATGTCATAGGTCCGCTTCGGCTTCATCCACCGTGGTGTGGCCGCCCGGCGTGGCCGCTCGGGCCGGGCAGGGGCCAGGCGGCGCGTCCGCTCACGGGCTTCCCTCGGAGCGGCGGGGGCAGCCGCTTCGGCCCGGCGGACGGCTCTGCGCCCGGCATCGCGCCCCTCCCCCTTCTTCTCGCCCCCGTCCTGTCGCCGTCCTTCCGTCCTGCCCAGTGCGTCGTGCACGGCGGCGGGTGCGGAGGGTGCCGTGGGGGCCTGAGCGGCGGGCACGTTTCCGGACCGCCCGGAAGCGGCCGGGGCGGGCCTGTCCGTGCTCGCGGGCACGGAGACACAGCCGGACACACCCAGCAGGGCAACGAGCACGAGGGACATCGACCGCAGGTTCATGGCCTGGTCAACGACGGTCCGTCCCACCGGACACGTCCGGAACGCCCGGCGCCTCCGGCCCAGTTGTCCGGGCGCCGACCCAGGCCCGGCGGACGGCCGGGCTCAGGTCGGCAGAGCCACAGGGTCCCCGGTCGGCCACCAGGCGGCGAAATGGGCCCCGGAGTCGCCCGGAGGTCGGCCCGGCCCGCGGGTTCTTCCGGACCTCCCTGCGCCGGCAGGAACCCGGTCACCCTGCCGCACGTCGCAACCCTTGCCTCGGTACAGTCGGGCGACCCACAACCGAGCCCCGAGGAGCCGGCCGGACATGGCGGTGGACGCTCTCGACACCCGCATCCTGCGTCTGCTCATCAAGCAGCCGCGCACAAGCGTGCGCGAGTACGCGCGGATCCTGGGCGTGGCACGCGGCACCCTCCAGGCCCGCCTCGACCGTCTGGAGCGAGACGGCGTGATCACGGGCACGGGTCCCGTGCTCTCGCCCGCCGCCCTCGGACACCCGGTACTCGCCTTCGTCCATCTGGAGGTCACGCAGGGGCACCTGGACGAGGTGGGGGACGCCCTCGCGGCCGTCCCGGAGATCATCGAGGCGTTTTCGACGACCGGCGGCGGGGATCTGCTGACCCGCGTCGTGGCTCGTGACAACGGGCATCTGGAAGACGTGATCCAGCACCTGATCCAGCTGCCCGGCGTCGTCAGGACCCGGACGGAGGTCGCTCTTCGGGAGCGCGTGGCGTACCGCGTGCTCCCGTTGGTGGAGGCCGTGGGACGAGTGACCGCCGGCTCCGGCTGATCGGCGTCGGGCATGCTGGTGGCCGTGAAGACCCCGCCTGTCACCGCCCTCTCCGTGCTCTTCGACCTGGACGGGACCCTCGTGGACAGCGAGCCGAACTACTACGAGGCCGGGCGCCGGCTCCTCGCCCGTTACGGCGTAGGGGACTTCAGCTGGGAGAACCACACGCGCTTCGTCGGGATCGGCACCCGCGAGACGCTCACGGTCCTGCGCGCGGAGTACGGGATCCAGACGCCGTCCCGGGCGTACTGGCGGCGCACGCGGCCGGAATGCGCTGCGTCGCGATTCCGGACGCCGAAGCGGCCCCGGACGGGGCCGCGTTCGGTGAGGCGGAGCTGCTCTTCGCGGGCGGGCAGGCCGAATTCACGCCGCCGCCGTGCTCGACTGGCTCGGGAAGCTGTGAGATCGGCGCAGGTCCGGCAGCCCGACTGGCCGGATCGGGCATCCCGAGCCGCAGGCCGGGCGATCAAAGGCCCTGGGTGCGGATATCCTGATCACGCCGCGCAACCCGACGCACCTAACGAGGCGATGAGCCCGATGATGTCGCCGCCGCGGCAGTCGGAGCGGGCCACAATTCGAGATTGGTGTGCACAGGTGCTGGTTGCTGGACGGTACCGGTTGATATCCCCCATCGGCCGTGGCGGTATGGGTGAGGTGTGGCGCGCCACGGACGAGGTGCTGGGC
This sequence comes from Streptomyces sp. NPDC057428, assembly GCF_042803195.1. Taxonomy (NCBI): domain Bacteria; kingdom Bacillati; phylum Actinomycetota; class Actinomycetes; order Kitasatosporales; family Streptomycetaceae; genus Streptomyces; species Streptomyces sp. NPDC057428. The sequence goes on along the minus strand of NZ_JBHVCT010000004.1, from coordinate 81,886 downwards.
CGTGCCGTGGCGGTGAAGCTGCTGCTGGGTGACCATGCCGACGCCTCGTCGACCGCACGGTTCCGCCTGGAGGCGCAGACCGCCGCGCGTCTGAGCCACCCTCACCTGGTGGCCGTATTCGACTTCGGCTCCTGGGAGGACCGCTTCTACCTGGTGATGGAGCTGGTCGAGGGAAGGAGCCTCGGAGACCTGCTGGAGGCCCAGGAGTCCGTCCATCCCGAGCAGGTGGCTCACATCGCCGGCCAGGCGGCCGCCGGACTCGCCGCCGCGCACCGGCAGGGCATCGTCCACCGCGACATCAAGCCGGGCAACCTGATGCTGGACGCCGACGGGTCCGTGAAGATCGGCGACTTCGGTATCGCCCAGTTCGTCGACGACCCGTCGACGGCCCTGACGACCGCCGGTCACATCGTCGGGACGAGTCTCTACCTGGCTCCGGAGCGGGCACTGGGCCGGTCGGCGGACGCCGCTTCGGACATGTACTCCCTTGGCTGTGTCATCTACCAGCTCCTGGTCGGCCAGCCGCCGTTCCGCTCGGACACGGCGACCGCGACGCTCTATCAGCACGTGGACACCCCGCCGGTGCCGGTGAGACAGCGCGGGGTGGAGATCTCCCCCGCCTTCGACTCGTATCTGCTCGGCCTGCTGGCCAAGAAGCCCGAGGACCGGCCGAACGCGCAGCAGGTGTCCGACTGGTTCCGGACCGATGCCTGGCGCGGGCGCCCGGAGCCGCTGCCCCGGCACGCCCCTCAGAGCCCGCGAACCGGCGGAGCTGCCGCGCCGTCGGCGGCTTCGGGGGGCCCGGGCACCGGGACGGGTTCGACGTACCGGCTGCCGCAGGCCACCGGCCGCAGACGGGCGGCTCCGGCCCCGCGGACGTCGAAGTCGGCGACCACCCGCACGAGCGAGGCTATCCGGCGCCGTCCGCGCGTGGCCAGCGCCGTGGCGGGGACGGTCGCCTTCCTGGCGGCTGTCTACCTGGGCACGGTCCTCTTCGCTCCGGACACCGGGGCCGCGGACACTCCGGACCCCGGGACCACCCCGACCGCCGGTGTCGGGTCCCCCGCCCCGGCCGATCCCTCCGCCGGTCCTGCCCAGGACGGTTCGGGGCAGGACGGTCAGCAGGACGACGGGGACGGGGACGACTGAACCGCCCGTCTCACCAGCGCGCGTGGACCTCTGCGCGGATCCGGCGGTCGTACAGGCCGCGTACGGCGTCGAGGGTGCTCTGCGGAAGCGGCGGGAGCGCGGCGGCCGCGGCGTTGGCGCGGGCCTGCTCCACGGAACGCGCGCCTGGGATGACGCTGGTGACACCGGGCTGCTGAAGGATCCAGCGCAGCGCGGTCTGTGCGGAGGTGGCGCCCTCGGGAGCGAGGCCCGCGAACTGGGCCGCGGCGGCCACGCCGGTCGCGTAGTCGATGCCCGAGAAGGTCTCGCCCTGGTCGAACACCTCACCATGGCGGTTGTACGTGCGGTGGTCCTCGGGAGGGAAGACGGTGTCGGCGGTGTACCTGCCGGACAACAGCCCGGAGGCGAGCGGGACGCGCGCGATGATGCCGACCCCGGCCTCGGCCGCTGCCGGGAGGACCTCGTCGAGCGGCTTCAGGCGGAACGGGTTGAGAATGATCTGGACGCTGGCGACACCCGGCCTGGCGATGGCGGTGAGCGCCTCGGCGCAGGTCTCGACACTGACCGCGTAGGCGGCGATCCGCTGCTCGGCGACGAGCGTGTCCAGGGCGTCGTACACGGCGTCGGACGAGTAGACGGCCGTGGGCGGGCAGTGGAGTTGTACAAGGTCGAGGGTGTCGACCCCCAGGTTGGCCCGCGAGCGGTCGTTCCAGGCGCGGAAGTTGTCCAGGACGTAGTTCTCCGGCAGTTGGTCCGCGCGTCGGCCCATCTTGGTGGCAACGAAGACGTCCGCGTCCGGCCGGTCCTTCAGGTAGCGGCCGATGAGCTGTTCGCTCCGGCCGTCGCCGTACACGTCCGCGGTGTCGAAGAAGGTGACTCCGGACTCGACGGCGGCGTCCAGGACACCGAAGGCGTCCGCCTCCCGCACCTCGCCCCAGTCCCCGCCGAGCTGCCAGGTGCCCTGTCCGACGACCGATACGTCACGGCCGGTCCTGCCGAGTGTGCGCTGCTCCATGCGGATCATGCTACGCCGGTACGCGGGGCCGCCGGCCGGGTGCGCCGTCGGCCGGCACCGCTCGGCCGCATCGGCGGACCTCGCCCTCGCGCGCAACGCGGGCTGACCCGCCCCTCCGCCCGGGCCGCGCGCCCCCGCCACGATGCGGCGCGCGGCGCTCGGACGCAGAGTGGAGATACGCACAATGCGGGACCCGTGCGGAACCGGCCGCGCAGGCGCGCATCGTCCGACCGCATCCAGGCGGAGGGAGCCGGCGTGGACAGCGACAGCACACAGCGCTTCGTGGTGCAGATACACGACGCCCGGCGCATGCACTTCGACTTCCGGCTGGAGGTCGACGGCGTCCTGAAGTCCTGGGCCGTGCCACGCGGCCCCTCCGACAACCCCAGCGACAAGCGACTGGCCGTGCCGGCGGAGGACCATCCCTTGGCTTACCGCGATTTCGAGGGGGTCATCCCGCGGGACGAGCAGGGCAGTGGCGCGGTGATCGTCTGGGACCAGGGGACCTACCGGCCGCTGGGCCACGACTCCGAGGGGGACCCCGTCCCGTTCGCCGAGTCCCTGGAGCGGGGGCACGCGGACTTCTGGCTGGACGGGACGAAGCTGCGTGGCGAATTCACGCTCACCCGCTTCCGTATCGACGACGGGGACGGCACCCGGGGTCCGGAGGCCTGGCTGCTCATCAAGGCCGACGACCGCCAGGCCGTCCACGACCGGCCGGGCACACCGGACCCGCACCACGCGCGCTCGGCCCGCACGGGCCGGACGCTGCAGCAGGTCGCCGTGGCGGGACGGGGCAGCGAGACCTGACGCACCAGCCGCGGGCCACGGCCGGGTGGCGGTGGCTGCCCGGGATGCGGACGTCGGCGCCCGCCTGGTCCTCAGGTGCTCTTGACGGAGGCCAGGTGGGCGAAGACGACGACGTTGTCCTCGTAGTCCTTCGCCTTCTTGTCGTAGTCGCCGCCGCACGTGATCAGCCGCAGCTGGGCGGTGCCCTTGTCGGCGTAGACCCTGTTGTTCGGGAAGTCCGTCTTGCTGAACGTCTCGACCGAGTCGACCTCGAAGGTGGCGACCACCCCGTCCTCCCGGGTGATGTCCACCGTGTTCCCCGCTTTGAGGGTGCTGAGCAGGAGGAACACCGCGGGGCCGGTCTTCGTGTCGACGTGTCCCGCCACCACCGATGTGCCCGGCTCGCCGGGAGTGGCCCCGTCCTTGAACCAGCCGGCCAGATTGGCGTCGTTCGCGGGCGGCGGGTCGAGCCGGCCGCTGGAGCCGATGGAGAGGGGCGTGAAGGGGGCGTCGACGGCGATCGACTTGATCGAGATCCGCTCGGGCTCGGAGCGGGGCAGGCCCGACGGCAGGAGCGACGGGGAGCCGGACGGTGCGGGCGAGGCCGCGGCAGACGCCGACGGCGCGGGGAGCGAGACCACGGCGGGGGCCGGCGTGACTCCCGCCGACGCGTCGAAGGAGTTGTAGACGAGGAGGAAGCCCAGCCCCACCGCCACGACGGGCCACAGCAGGGAACGGCCGAGGGCAGGGGAGGCGGGAACGGTTTCTGACTGCTGCGGGTCGGCCATGCGCTTGCTGCCTTTCGCGTACGGGGAGGGGGGCCCGGCCGGGGTGCCGGGGAAATCGGCGCGGCCACCGCCCCGGGTGGGGGCGGCGGCCACGACAGGATTCAGTCAGCGCTGCGGGTCGCCTGTCGGCGTCAGACGGCCGCGGCACCCGAGGCGTTGCGACGGCGCAGCTTGTACGCGACGGCGCCGATGCCGCCGAGCATCAGCACCGAACCCGCGGCCAGCCCGCCGCCGGAGAGCGCCATCGCGCCACCGCCGGTGTGCATGCCACCCTCGGGCTTCTCGTGCTTCCAGGTCTTCTCGCTGTCACCGCTGCCGGAGCCGGACTCCTTGTCCTTCTCCCAGTCATCGGCCGACACGCCGGCCAGCGCGCCGCCACCGGTGTGCATGCCACCCTCCGGCTTCTCGTGCTTCCACGAGTCCGGCTTCTCACGGTCGTCGTTGCTACCCGAGCCGGACTCCTTGTCCTTGTCCTTCTCCCAGTCGTCCGCCGACACGCCGGCCAGCGCGCCGCCACCGGTGTGCATGCCACCCTCGGGCTTCTCGTGCTTCCAGGTCTTCTCGCTGTCACCGCTGCCGGAGCCGGACTCCTTGTCCTTCTCCCAGTCATC